>JAQTQF010000013.1 GCA_028712345.1 Phycisphaerae bacterium
AAATTCTATGCTAAAATTATACATTTAAAAATCTTATCCTGTAATTCCAAGTCCCTTGAGAGTATTTTTTGCCCATCTCAAAGACCGCAATTGCGCACAAACAAGAAGCACTACCGCCACAAACCACGAAACAGTGAACCGTAAAATCATAAGACCAGCCGCACCGATAGAAGCCTTATCAAAATTCCCCCAGGCGCCGAGCAATTCTGCCGGGGTATATATCACACCAAATAAAACCGGCCTGAATATAAGCTGCCACGGAAGAATAAGCACGACCAGCACAAAAGACAGGAAGACAGCCTTGGTAATATGATTTATTCCTCCAAGCTTTCCAACAAGCGAAACATTCATAGCAAAAAGTAAAGTCAGGGAATATACGACAGCAGAAACCGCCAGCAGATAACTGCAAATCCTGACCACCCAGGCCAGATGCTCGAAATTAATCTTCACCTGTGAAAATTGTATAGCACTAACGGCATTGGGGTCCGCCGCCCTGGAATTGGCATCAGCAGTCAGTATCTGTGCTGCCTTTTCGATTTTTTCGCTCTTGCTGTCAACTTTTACTTCCTTCTCAGAGACAGCAGAAAGTTTCAAAACCATAGTGGTAACAGGACAAATATTCTTTGTGGACTCTTTGCCGGGACGAACGACATATTGCGTCGGAGTCAGCCAGAATACCCCCTGCAATATGAACAGGCACAAAAAACTGACAAAAAAGAAAAGATTCTTGATACTCTTAAGGGTTCCGACTGCCTCAAGACAATCTGTAGTATCGAGAAGCTTGTCCTGTTTTTTGTTTTCTTCTGTCATTTTATTTCTCCTTAAATAAATTTTGTCATACCTTACGCGAAAATTTCGGCTCCTAAAGCCTGCCGGTTTATCCGGCAAGTTTGTTCCGTTTAGCCTCGCGATCACTATCGCGGCGTTCATTTTGTGCTGATTTGGGTCTTTTTTCAACAACCTTTTTCTATTAAGCGCCAAATACACAAATATTTGCGTCAAAAGGGCAAATGTTTTTTTATTGCAAAACCACGGCGATTGCTTATACTTCATCGTTTGTAAGCCTGTGCAGTGTGCAAATGTAATGCTTTTGCTGGCAGAGAGTTATAACAAACTAACAAACTTTTAAATGTTTTTTGGAGTACCTGTATGCATCTGGTCAAATGGTTCAGAAAGAATATGACAAAGCTGATGGCGATATTTGTGATACTCATAATGTTTGCTTTCATTATGCCAAGCCTCTTAAATCAGCTTGCAAAACCGCGGTCAAGCGGACCCGGAAAGGCAATGTGGTATTACGATAAAGACGAAAAAATCAGTTTTAATGACATAAGGCAAGCCACAAACGAACTGGCCGTACTTAAAAGCCTGTTTATAGACAGGTTTCTTCTGGGACAAAGAGACCTCAAGTTTGTCCTGACCGGCGAGCTTCTTTTCCCTGAAGCCTTTCCAGGTGCTGAGATGAGCGACAATATGAAAAGTGTCGTTATGCAAAATCAGCTTAAAATAAGCCCGTCAAAAATAGATGATTTCTTCGGACAATCCAGAGGAAGAGCCGAACTTTTCTGGATACTCCTCAAAGAAGAAGCTAAAAAAGCCGGTTGTACCGTTTCACCAAAACAGGCCGGAGATTTATTAAGACGCATCATAGAAAAAATGACGGAAAACAAGGTCGACCCGGCAGCATTAGTAAAAAATCTTTGCCAGGCTCGGCAGGTAACAGAGGATAATGTCCTGGCAGCTTTCGCGGATATGCTGGCAGTAATAAGCTATGCGGGAATTGTTACGGATATTGAAGATGTTACTGAAATGGAGATGGTCTCTACAGCAGTAAAAACGGAAGAGAAAATCTCTACGCAATTCGTAGAATTCAACGCTGACGCTTTCACCGCACAGAACCAGGAACCAACCGAAGAAGAAATCGCAGAGCAATTTAATAAATACAAAAACTATTTCGCAGGAAACGGTTCTCAGGATAACCCCTGCGGTTTCGGATACAAACAAAAAACCAGAGTCGCAATCGAGTATGCGATAGTAAAACTTGACGATGTTAAAAAACTCGTGGCCGTCCCCACAGAAGAAGAGGCCGAGAACTTTTATCAGCAAAACCTCGAACAATTTATTGACGAAATTCCTGCTGATGAAAATGACCCGAATTCGCCAATGATTCAGAGGCAGAAGAACTACGCTGAAGTTGCGGCAGTGATAAAGAATGTTCTGCTCGGCAGAAAAATAAACGCAAATGCCACTAAGCTCCTCAGCGAGCTCGTCGACTCGGCAGAAGCCGCATACAGCAGTCTCGATTTTGAAAAAGCAACGGTTGAGCAGTTTAGGGAAAAAGCCGGAGACTATTCTGCCGCCGCCGAAAAAATCGCAAAGCAGAATAATGTAAAGATATATACCGGAAAAACCGGCCTGCTGACCGCAGACGATCTCCAGGCCAGCCGGACTCTCGCATCTCTGATAATGCAGGGACAAAGCAGAATTCCAACGAGACTGATTAAAATTGTATTCGCTTGTCCGCAGCTCGGCGACGAAGCGATAAATCTCGGACCGTATGACCCGGCAAAACCAAGAATGTTCGTCAGCGCAGGTCCGTTCTACGACAATATGGGTTCTATTGCGGCAATGGTTCGTGTTATCGATACCGCCGGCGCTTTCGTTCCTGAGAATGTCGAGTTCAGCTATGAGAAAAACCTGCCTCGAATATCCGAAAATCAGCAAATGTCTGAAAACACTTATTCGCTAAGTCAGATTGTAAAACAGGATTGCAAACGCCTTAAAGCGTTCACTACGGCTTGTCAGAAAGCAGAGGAATTCTTAAAGCTCGCACATAATAAAAGCTGGGACAAAGCCCTTGAAAAATTCAATGCAGACTATCCCGCCAAAGATGTGGCCGATGCAAACACATTTGAATTGCAGCAATGGGTAAACAGGGGCAGAATTTCGCTTTCTGATATAGAAATGACGAAACTCAGTATGGGCAATTCTCCGATAGCGGAAAAATTCGTTCAGCAAAGCAGTACTTACGGCAAACTTATAGACTCGTTCTATTCGCTGTTCAAAAACGAATCGCAAACCGTCGCCGATGTTCCGCTGGTCATTAAATCCGAGCCTCTGCTGAGCTGTTATGCCGTAAAGAGTCTAAGCAGAACCCTTACCCCGATAGAAAGCTACGAAAATAACAGGCAGCAGCTCGCCTATGGCAGAGATTATGTGATGGCACAAAGTATGGCCTTTGAATTCTTTATGCCTGACAACATTATCAAGAGAACAAAACTCAGACCTGCACAGGAATCAAAATCGCCGCAGACCGGCGAAAATGCAAACGGAGATGAACTGTGAAAGACACTTCCGCCGCAAAATTAAACTTGCCGGCCGTTGCATATCTGTTTCTGGTCGGGATTGCGGGGTGGTGGATACCCGGCGCAGGACACTGGATTATCGGTCAGCCAAAAAAAGCTGCCATAATTTTTTTCTCCATCGCTTTTGCGCTTCTGCTTGGAATATGGCTTGGCTCAATTGCCGTCATCGATGCAAAAACTCCATGGTACTGGGCACAACTGCTTAATTCCCCAACCGTAGCGTATCTTGCTCATATCAGCCATGTATTCGGTCTCGAATCTTATGGCAAACCAAGAGAACTGGGAGAAATATATACCGGTATCGCCGGAATGCTGAACCTTTTATCCGTTGTAAATGCGGTGTATCTGGCGCACTGCAATACAACCAAAGAGTATAACAAATGATGACCAATCTGCTGTTATTTAAATACATACTGGCGGGATTTACAACGCCGGTGCATATCGGCTCAACCGCAGCAGCCCTGCTCTGGGCATTACCGCTGCTGGCCGTTATTTCAATTGTCTATAAAACCCTCAAGCTTGAAGAGGTTAAGTTCGCCGACTTTGTCAAACAGGTATCGCTGCTTTTCGGCTCAATCCTGATTTTTATGATACTTGCCGCCGCAGCCATATTCATCGCGATGAAACTGGCGATAGGCTAAGACTCCGCCGGCTGCCATAAAATATTTTTGAGGGAAAATATAAAACATCAGGATGCAAGAATGACAAAAAAAAGACCAAAAAAAATAAAAAGACAAGACGCTTCTTTGCTCGACAAATCCAGCGACTATTATTTACATCTCATCGAAAATTCCAGGGATATATTTTATATAATCGATACCAAAACAGGCAAATTTGAATATGTGAGCCCTTCTGCCCTCGAACTCCTCGGCTTTACGCCGAAAGAAATACTGCAAATGGGTACTGAAGGAATGGACGAAAGAACACATCCCGATGACCTTCTGGAGGTTAGACAAAAAACTGAATATATATTGGCGGGAAATCCCCTGCCGAGTAATTTCGATTACTATGTAGAAAAGAGAATCAAACACAAAGCGGGTCATTATGTCTGGTTGGGCATTAACAGAAAATTCATACCCGGCAGCAACGGCAGAATTGAAAAATCTGTCGGCAATATACACGACATAACAGGAAGAAAACAGCTGACGCTGCAATTAGAACAGGCTTTGGATAATTACAAAACTCTGTACAACAATGCGAGAGTCGCGTTGTACAGAGTCAGAATCAGCGACGGAAAAATGCTCGAATGCAATGAGATGGCGGCAAAAATACTCGGATACGAAAACAGGGAACAATGTCTGGCCGAGCACTACTCCGCAGAACATTATGTCCACCCAAAACGCAGAAGAGAACTGCTGAACCTTCTTACAAAGAAAAAACATGTTGACTGTTATGAAGTGGAAACTCGCCGACCGGACGGTTCCTTGCTTTGGATAAGGGCTTCAATGCAGATGTATCCGGAAAAAGGTTATCTCGAAGGCGCTATATGGGACATCACCGCATCAAAATTATTAACGCCGGTAGAGAAAAAAATTCTCGAATTTATAATGCAGGGTAAAAGCAGCAAGGAAATCGCTTTCCAGTTAAAGCGTTCCATCAGAACCGTTGAAGACCACAGAGCGCATATTATGCAAAAACTGGGCGCCAATAATCTTGTCGAACTGACAAAAAAGGCTATAGACTCAGGAATCGAACCTCAAGAGGAGTAAGACCATCCTAAATTTTTACATTTTTTATAAAAATCTTCCTATAAACTGTCGGTTTTTAGAACAAAAATGCGTTTTTTCTTAACTTCCCGTATTTACCACGGTTGCAGACTTTTCTGTCTCTTTCTATAATGAACTCTCGAAAAGATGGGAAGTGGCGAGCCTTGCCGGTGCCGTTTGTCCAAAAGATGAGGTACGAAGTTTGAGGGTGGTACGGGTTTGTGGCGGTGTCTGCAAAGGCCCCGGGCGTGTGGTGGTATTTTGCGCCTATGACATTCAAAATGATTGCACCAACTCTTTGCGATGTAGTTTGTTGAGATTAAGGGTTGTGGTTTTTTAGTGAATGCCCGACTAAGGGAAGGGAGGGATGAAATGACCTTGGTTTCCGAGGAATTGTGTATCTTTGACAGGGATGAGTGGGAGATACTTATAGAGGAATTGGCATTATCTCCGAGGCAGAGTCAGATAGTTCGTCACTTGTTCTTAGGCCAATCTGATAAGCAAATAGCTCAGGCAATGGAACTCGCCCTGCCGACCGTCAGAACGCACCTTGGGCGAATTTTTGCGAAATTCAATGTACAGGACAGGCACGAACTTATTCTTTATGTTTTTCATCATTTTCGCAGTGCCTGCAGATCTGTTAACTGTCCGCTGCAGTCTTTGCATCATAACGGACAGTTTGCGGAAACTGATGTGAATAAGGATACTGATATTAAGCCCGCTAAATAATAGCGGATACTGCATAAATGTGGAATTGCGGAGAAATGGTAAACCCGCATTACGATGAATTGGCCGGTACAAATAGCCTCCCTATTGCCAGCCTTTTCTAATTTTACAGCAGTGGCGAAAATTTAAAACCGCTTCCTGAAACGCCCCGTCGGAGTGTTCATCAACTTGCGATACTTGGCAACTGTACGCCGGGCGATGTCCTTTACCCCCATCTGCTCAAGTTTTTCCCTGATTGCCTCGTCGCTCATTGGCTTTGATTTATCTTCAGAGTCGATTATCTGCTGCATCTTGGCGCGAATCGCCTCAAAACTCTCAGTTCCGCCGTCATCGGTTTCCATTCCGCCGCCAAACAAATCCCGCAAAGGCATAATGCCCTGCGAAGACTGGATATACTTGCCCGCAACGGCACGGGACACCGTCGCGATATGAATCCCGACAATACCAGCTATTTCAGACATCGGCAGCGGTCTCAAATACATCGTGCCCTTTTCAAAAAACTTTTTCTGCCGTTCCACTATAGCTTCGCTCACTCGCAAAAGGGTGTTTTTTCGTTGTTCTATCGCGTCCATCAGCCATTGAGCCGAACGAATATTATTTTTCAGAAAATCCCGTGTCTTATTATCAACCTTTCTGTCCCTGGCCATACCCGCATAATACTGATTTATCCGCAAAGACGGAATACTTCTATCCGCAAGATAAACTTTGAAATCCCCTGCTTCATCAGATTCAACAATAACATCGGCCTTTATCGGATGATTGCGCTCCGTGCTTATTTGAAGACCCGGAGATGTATCGAGTTTTCTCATCCGGCTTATCGCCTCGCTTATCCGCTCAACCGAACAATTCATCTTGCGGGCTATATCGGGGAGTTTATTCTCCAGAAGTTTATCAAGATGATTTGACACAAGCTCGGTTTCAAAACTCATATCATCGGGCGACTGTGCCATCTGTATAAGCAGACATTCTTTTAAATCTCGCGCGCCGATACCAGACGGTTCAAGCTGCTGAATAATTTTTAAAGCCGCTTCGAGATGCTCTACGCCGAAATCGTGCTTGTCCTTATTGTGGAGCTGCTGAAGTCTTACCTTCAGATAGCCCTTCTCGTCAATATAATCAATAATCAGCTGGCCGGCCTTTTTAATCTTTTCCTCAGCATCGACAAGTCGCCATTGTTCGCTAAGATAGGCGTGAAGCGACTGCCCCTTATCGGCAGTATTATTCATCGCCTCAAGTTTTTTGTCCGGATCATCACTGCTTCCCGACCGCTTTGAAATCTCCGTACGATAAAAATAGTCATCAGACTGATCGGCAAAATCATTAAGTCTTTTGAAATCATCCCTCTGACCTTCATCCTGCCTGATTATTTGGTCTTGTTCACTCTGACCGGGCTCTACAATCTCTTCGATTTTGCCGTCCGTCTCAGTACTAAGCTCATTAGTTTCGTCGGTCTCTTCGGTTTCAAGAACGGGATTGCTGTTAAGCTCAGTCTCAATCTTGGCGAGAAGCCCAAGCGTCGGAAGCTGTAATATCTCCATTGACTGTATCATCCGCGGAGCAAGCTTCATTCGCTGCTCCATCCGCATTTGACCTGTCATACTCAGCTTCATAATACTATTTACCTAACAAACGGCCGTGTTTAGCAAATTTCGTTCCAATTAACTGTTAATATAGCAAATTGGGGCAAAAAATACAATAAAATATGAAAAAACGGGGAAAATACGGCAGAAATCCGCCCCTGATGGATGATATCTCGGCTAGCCCTGCCAATACTTATCCGCCTTCGGAGTGATTTATCCGCCTATGGCGGACCTTGGCAGGGTTGTCATTCTGAGCAAAGCGAAGAATCTATTTAAACTCCATCGGCCATCAGGCCGATTCCACAACTAAAAATTAAGAATTTAAAATTAAAATCACCTCTGTGTCTCTGTGGTGAAACATAAAAACTTACGCTCGCCCCATAAGTTCTTTTATCTCAGGCGACCTCAGTAGCCACACAGTTAGTAAAAATACCGCCGCCCCCGCCGGCACACATACTCCCAAAACAAGCAGGTAATTCATTTCCTTCATATAGAATCGCAGCAGATAAAGAACTGCCGCCATAACCGCACAGCTAATCAGGCTTCTTGCCAGACTGGCTGCAATTTTTCTCCCGCCCAAAAGCCCCAGCCGCCTGCGCAAAATTAAAATAAGAACCACCGCGTTTATCGAAAATGTTATCGATGTCGAAAGCCCGAACGCACCGGGAGCCTTATCGGATGGTAAAACCCACAGCATTACCAAAAGCAGTATCAGATTAACCACCGAAAGAACGCACGAAATTTTAAGAGGCGTTTTCGTATCCTTACAGGCGTAAAAGGCCCTCGCCAAAATCTGATAACTGCAATACGCCCACATTCCCAATACATACATTTTCAATACGAACGCCGCCTGCATCGCATCGGGAACCGTGAATTTTCGGCGGGCATAAATCATCATTATCGGCTCGGCAAGTATAAAAAGTCCGACACCGGTCGCAAGGCCTTCCATCAGCGAAATCCGCAAAGCGCGATTGATACTTCCACGAAGATTGACCATGTCGCCCCGCGAAGCGTATCTGCTCATCAAAGGAAAAACCGCGACACCTAAAGAGATTGCCAGTACGCCCATCGGAAACTGATAAAACGCCCGGGCAGCGCCGACCCTTACAATCACTCCCTCTCGCAGAGGACAGGGAACCGACCACCCGAAAAGATTAAAGTTAGCCGCCGTTTTGGTTGCCGTCAGATTCCAGGCAATAATATCCTGAAAAAATTCCGAAAATTGCAAAAAGCCTAAGCCTATGAGCATTGGTACAAGTAATTTTAATATCCGCCCAATACCCGGCTCGACAGGCCTCAATCGAGGCATCAAAAACAGTCCGCTTTTTTTCAAAAGCCACAAAACCGCCGCAAGCTGTACAACACCCGCGATTGTTACACTGAAAGATACTATCGTCAGCTGCGCCTGTAAATTTTCTTTCATCATCGGAGCAATCCACCACGCCGCGGCAATACCGAAGATGTTCAAAATTATCGGAGCCGCCGAAGAGTAAATAAAATGACCTCGCGAATTCAAGGCCGCCGAACAAAGCGCAAGCAGACAAACCGTAAACATATACGGATACATTATCATCGCAAAGAGCATCAGAACCTGACGGTCTTTGGGGCCGGGCAAAAACGAATATGTAAAAAAACAAACCTCGCCTATAACTAACAGAACCGCTAAAAAAACGGTCAATATCGCCATCGCATTAGCAAGCAGCAGGCGGGCCTTTTCCGCTCCTTCTTTTTCATTTACTTCCGTAAACACCGGCACAAACGCCGAGGCAAGAGCGCCTTCACCGAACAGTCGTCGAAATAAATTGGGAATCTTAAACGCCAGCCCGAATGCGTCATTGTAACGGGTCGCCCCAAGCGATGTGATGCCCAGGTCTCTGAAAAATCCGAATATCCGTGAAATCAGCGTAATGCCCGCCACTACCTTGGCGGAAGTGAAAAAATGTTCGCGCTCCTTGTGTTCGCTTTCGTTTCGCTGATTCATATTTTATTTTTTCGTGGTTAGCCCCGCCAACATTTATCCGCCTGCGACGGACTTTGGCGGGGTTGTCATTCTGAGCGTAGCGAAGAATCTATTTTAAACTCCATCGCCGTCAGGCGATTCCGCAAATCTTCAATCTACAATCTTCATTCTTCATTTTTTTTTCAGTGTAAATCCGTGTTAATTTATGCCATAGGTATCCGTGTCTAAAAAATATTTCTCTGTGTCCTCTGTGAGCTCTGTGGCTAATTTTTTTATTCCAATTCGCATCTGCCCAAAATCGCATCCGTCAAAACCGCCCCGCCTGCAAACTCTATATGGCTGCCGCCCGGCAGACCGCGGGCAAGTCTCGTTACTTTAACGCCCAAAGGCTTGAGCAATGAACCGATATACAAGGCCGTCCCATCGCCTTCAACGGTCGGATTAGTCGCCATAATAACTTCACTGATTTGCCCGCCTCGAATACGGCTCAGCAGATGATTAATCGTCAAATCCTCCGGCTCAATTCCCTCCAGCGGTGCGATATGACCGCCGAGAACATGATAAACCCACTTGCACAGGCCGGTTTTTTCAAGTGCGATTAAATCCTTGAACTGCTCGACTACGCAGATAATATTTTTATCACGCCTCGTATCGGCACATATCGAACAGGTATCCGACTCGGCAAGATTATGACAGGTCTTGCACTGGCCTATGGTATTTTTAACCTTCGTTATCGCCCCGGCAAGAGACAACGCCTCATCTTTCGAGGTCTTGAGAATGTGAAACGCAAGCCGCTCTGCCGTTTTCGTGCCTATACCCGGCAGATTCGCAAGTTCGTCTATCAATTTATTCAGGCTCTGAGTATAAGCCGGATTCATCCGACGCCTTTCGTACTTTTCTTACTTTTCACACTTCTAGTTTTCTATTTCTTCCCCGCCACCGGCAAAATCTGAAATCTCAAATTAGTCACAGACTGCATAATGCAGATACTCAACAGTTTTCTCTGCTTTGTACTCTCTATTTTCCGTTCTATCTGCCCTAAACCTGTTGTAGTCTTTCGTAAAATATCCATACTCCCCCCTCAAGCTCATTATCTCTTTTATATCGCCCAAGGTCATCAGGCCTTCATTGTTATAGCTCAAAAATATATATTTTACTCTCGCTTTCAAAATTAAATCTCTGAATGCCCTTTTTACTTGTGTTCTTGAGCAATAAAGCGATTTCTGATTTTGATATTCCCGCAAACCTGTTTTACCGTGAATTACCGGATTATCATATTTAGCAATAGTTTCAAGCAGGTGATAATTAGTTGCATATTGCCTGTGATTATAGGGTGGATCTAAATATAAAATATCGCCTTGAATTTTTGCCGATACCTTATTTATATCTTCATTAAAAACCTCGTGCGTTTGGTCATTTATTATCAATTCGGCAGGCTTTAAAACCAAACTGTTTTGAGCGGTTTTCTTTAGTTTTTTAAGAAAAGCGCCATAAACGGAAGTGGTATTGGCATATTTGTCGATGGATTCAACCAAACTCGTAATCAAGAAATAATACTCATCATTAGAAATTAACTTTTCCTTTTTCCACTTTTCAATTTTTTGACGAATGGCATCACATCTCATTCCATTTTCGTCTGAAAAATACTGCCGTGGCTCATCTTGGTTTTCTGTTCCGCCAAAACAGTAATTATTATAAACAAAGCCTTTTACGCCTTTCAAACCTGATAAATAGCTGCAAACAAAATCCCTTCTCTTTTTAACTTTGATTTTTTTTAGTTCTGGAATTTCGTTCATCAATGCGGAAAAGACTAATTCTCTATGATTACCGATATAGTGCCTGTTTAAGACATAGCTGTAATACTGAATATCGTTGGCTATAACCTTATAACCTTTTCTCTTAAAGTAACTGCCTACAATCCCCGTACCTGCGAATAAATCACAAAAGACATTGCAGTTTTTATCAATCACTTTATTGATTGATTCTTCCAAAAATTCTAACAATGATAATTTGCTGCCGATATAATTCATAAATTATTTCACAATAAACATCATCTTGGCATGTGCCATGTGTGGTGTTTTATTTTTCCCAAAACTAAAATTTATAGTATCCAATTCCAAATCCTGACTAAAAAATTTATCCACAGACTCCTTAATTAATGAATAGTCTCTTTTTATTTTCCAGCTATCACTAGGATTAGTGCGGTCATACAAAATCACAAAAAATCTATTTTCCGACCCAAAACGTTCTGCTCCTTGGTATGTATACAAATACTCACATGCTCGTACCGGATCATTTATAGCATCATCAATCGTATACTTGTCACGAAACCATTCTTTAGGCAAATTTGTTGCTTTAATATCAACTGCCTGCTCGTTCCATATTACATCTACGCCCTTTACTTTTTTTATGATTGGTACAACATTTTTATTCAGACAAATTAAGTCTTCAAGGAAAACAGTGCTCCAATGATTATACCAACTACACAAAGTGTATGCTTCCATTGCTTTCAAAAGAGAGCCGTCGTTGAGTGCTATCAGAAGTTCATCAAATTTAAAATACTTCCTTACATAATGTCTCTGTATATAACCATCTGCCTTCCCTTGAACCATTCCCCAAATATGTGCATCAACTTTATTTAATTCGTTTATTATCGCTTGATGGGTTGCACCTGTTTCTGCTATTTCTTTTTTACGAATATCTGAATATAAATTTTTAATGTACGCATTTATTTGTTCTGTGGACAATAGATTATTATCATAAGCTAAAAGTATATTTTTTATCATTTCCAGAATATTTGGGGGGATTGAAATTGAGAAATGCTCGCAAAAGTCTTTTAAATGCTCCTTTTTTAAGGATTTCAGCTTAATAAAATTAATGTCTTTAATGCTTAAAATAGCCATATTCTATGTTTCCCGTAGTCTAATATCGCTAATCATTTTTCAAAATCAAAATATATTCGTGTTTAAAAATATAATAATCGCTCGAAAGCGCACGATACCGCCAGATGCCTTCCTTATTTTGTTTCGCTCGGTTGCCTTCCATATTCTTAATAACAATACTTTTTAAGGTCAGGCCTAATTTTTGAGCCTCATTCAGGCAGCAAAATCCGAGCGGTATCCATCTGCCGGAGGCATATTTATCGCCTATTACTACAGCTAAATATCTTCCTTTCCCCAATATATCAATAGTGTTCTTCAAAACCAGCGAAAACCTGCCCAAAAAGTCATTCAAAGACCTGGAATTGGACAAATCATCCTTTAAATCGCTGAATTTGATTATGTCCGCATAAGGTGGATGCAAAATAGCTAATTGAACATTTTGTCTTTTTTGTTCCTTTAAAACATTTTTGACTCTCTCAAAAATCTCAGGCTTGGTGCTGTCCCCTGTAATCAGACTGCAAAAATTATCTTTTGGTTCAACCTTACTCTGGACATATTTAATAAGCGGCTTTTGGATGTCTATGCCGATAAAATTTCTTTTTAAATTCTCCGCTTCATAAGCTGTTGTTCCGCTCCCTACAAATGGGTCAAAAACAATCTCATCTTTTTTTGTATATCGCAAAATAAGCTGATGGGGAATTTGCGGTACAAAATTACCGTGATAAAAACCGTTATGCTTTCCGGACTTGTCTCTTTCAGAAATGATCCAGAGGCTATCTGTCCAAACTTCTGATTCTTTCCAATTATCTAAATTTATATCGTTAAAAATTGGCATATTTATTTTGTTAAATCGTCAACATAATTCCAACCACCTGTGTTGATTTTATTTCTTTGCTATTTTGCTTTTGTTTTTGCCATTCAAATTTTAGAATCCTCGTTTCAGTTTTTAACTTCTTCACTCTCTTCATTTACTTCTATTATATTTGCGTCAAGACCGAAAAGAACCGTCTTTATCGCAGGCATATTCGCTGCATCGTCCATCGTTTTTCTGCTGGTCTTTGCGCCGCGGGGTTTGGGGGCTGCCTCGGCCTTACTGCCGGCCGAAACAAACTCATACACCGCTTTAATTTTTTTACCTAAAACAGCGCTCAAAATATTCTCTATCGCCTCGGCCCTGCCGTTGCTCTGACAAAGCTTTGCGGAAAACTCATCGCTGAAACCAAGAGACAATACATTCGCCCTCAATGCTATCGGCTGCGCCTTTTTCAACAAATCCGCAACTCTTCCATTCCCCCCGACCCGTACCGATTCGACTATTCTTTCCCAATTCTCTTTTACCTGCTCAATACCAAAATCCACAGAAATTACCGGCACATCCTTCAGAGCCGCGACAGTAATGGAGCGGTCTCTATCCCCCGAATTTATTCGGGGGTTCGTATTCAGCACCGTCTCGCTTGAGTCGCTAATTACCGGAGTGTTTTTTTTTAACTGCACCGCTGCGCTCTTTACAGCCCCTCTGCCGGAAAGCAATTCTGGTATATTCATAAAATGTTCATTCAAGGCAAGCCGCAGCAGTGCCGCCTCAAAAAGAGCACGCGGATTATCGCTGTTCTTCACCGGCCAGCGAAGCTTTTCAAGCAGACTTACATTATAAACCAGCGCCGGTATATCAAACGAGGCGGCAATTTTCATCAGGCTTTCTTTTTCAGACTTGGTCAAAATCACTATCGACTGATTCGCCCCCGCAGAAGCCTTTAAAACCATCAAATCGCGAACCGCTTCGATAAGACTGTCAAGAACGCCTACACAGCTCATCCCTGAGTTGAGCAGTTCATCAAGATACCAAAGAGTCGAGGCCGCATCTGATGAACTGATTTTTTCAAGAAGCGAATAAATTTTTTCCCTGTCCGGTTGTCCCAGAACTTCTTCGAGCATATCTACCGTCAGTGTTTCGGCGCCGGCGCTGATAAGCTGGTCCAAAAGACTCAAACCATCGCGCATCGAGCCGTTGGCAAGTCGTGCAAGAGAAATAATGCAGTCGTCCTCGAACTTTATTTTTTCTTCCGCAAGAATTTTTTTGAGCTGAGAAATAATATCTGCCGGACTGATATTGGCAAAATCGAACCGCTGGCATCTCGATTGTATCGTCGGCAGAATCTTGTTCGGCTCGGTGGTTGCGAAAATGAACTTGATATGCCCCGGCGGCTCTTCAAGAATCTTCAGCAGGGCGTTAAAAGCTCCCGTACTGAGCATATGAACTTCATCTATAATGTATATTTTATAGCGCCCGCGGGCGGGACGATATGTCGCGTTACTCCGAAGGTCCCGGATATTGTCAACACCGGTATTTGAGGCTCCGTCAATTTCAATAACATCGATATCGTCGCCGGCGTTGACGGCAACACAACTATCACATTTGAGACACGGCTCTGTCGTCGGCCCATCGACCGAAAGGCAATTAAGGCTCTTGGCAAGAATCCGAGCCATGGTCGTCTTGCCGACCCCCCTGGTGCCGGTAAAAAGATAGCCGTGAGCAATTCGACCGGTCTTTATCGCGTTTTTCAGGGTATGCGAAATCGCATCCTGACCGACTACATCATCGAACCTCTGTGAGCGGTATCTTCTTGCAAGAACAGTATAAGCCATTTTTACTCCAAATGGTTTCTTTTACGCTTTTGGGACAATGATAATGCCATTTGCCAAAATAGTCAAATTCATTTGTTTTATCCGCTTTAACCCCCTGACCCGCCAATATTAAGCTTGTTATTTTTATCATAATTATTTAAAATGCAGTGACTAAAATACGGCCGGGCCCGGGCAAATTGCTTTTACGAATTTGGTCAGGCGGGGAACCGAGCAGCCATAAGTACAATTGTGATTGTGCCTGGCAAACCCGGCCGCCTTTTTTAATTTATTGATTATTGCCGTCATTTCAATGACGGATTCATTAAAATCCGAAAGCCCCCAACTTTATGTTGGGGGTTCAGCGGTTAGGTTGGTCGTTAGTAATTATGAGAGGGAGAGATTATGAAAGTCAGAATTGACAATAGCTGCACTGCCTGCGGCCTATGCGCCGAGACCTGCCCGGAAGTCTTCCAGATGGCCCTTGATATTGCCGAAGTGGTTGTTGAACAAGTCCCGCCGCAGTTCGAAGATTCCGCCCAGCAGGCCGCCGATGAATGCCCCGTCGAGGCAATCGAAGTAGAATAGCCAGTTTTGAGTTCTTAATTTTTGAGTTTTGAGTTAAGAAGTCCGCTTTCAGCGGACAACTATTTTAAGATATCATCGGCCTCAGGGCCGATTCCTTAACTAATATCTAAAGACTCAAAACTAAAAACTGAATTTACTGTCCGCTCAGTTCTTTGCTTCGTTTGGCGGCGGCGGTCAGGGCATTTTGTACAACTTTTTCAAAATCATATTTTGAAAAGACTTTCAGCGCCGCTTCGGTAGTCCCGCCGGGTGAGGTTACATTCTTTCGTAAAATATCGGGCGATTGATTTTTCTCTGCCGCCTCGACGGCAAGAAAGCCCGCCCCTTTTGCGGTTTGAAGGACTAATTTTTCTGCTAACTCTCTTTTTAAACCGAGTTTCTCAGCAGCCTTAATCATTTCTTCCATCATTAAAAAGAAATACGCAGGCCCAGAACCGCTTACCGCCGTTACGGCATCGAGCAAATTCTCATCGTCAACCGTTACCGCCAGACCGACAGCGGAGAAAATCTTTTCGACTTCGCCGAGCCGCCCTGCCGCCTGTGGTGTCGCGTATAAAGCCGCTGCGCCCTGCCCGATGAGAGCGGGAGTATTCGGCATAACCCTAATAACGGCAGCATTGCCGAGAGACTGCTGAATTCGTTTTGTCGTAACGCCGGCAGCAATCGAAACGATTAGGAGTTTTTCAGTGACGACCTGTTTAATCTCGTCGAGTATTTGCGGAAAATTTTGTGGCTTGACGCTTAAAACGAGAATATCAACGGCCTTTGCCAATTCGCAATTTGAATCGGCAGATTTTGTTTTATATTTTTTGCAGAGCTGCGCGACCCTGTCGGTGCGGACATCGGCCAGTACAATATCATCAGGCTTATATATCTTCGTATCTATAATACCCTTGATAATGGCCTCGGCCATATTACCGGCACCTAAAAATCCAATTCTCGCCATTATATTCTCCATTTAAAAGCCGATGTCAATTCTACGGCTAATAACCGAATATTGCAAATTGAATTAGAAACGGAGAAAAGACAATAGTGCCCTCCTGTTAATCGCCAAACCGCCCCCGCTAACGCCGCGACGGATACAACAGAAAACCGCCTCGTACTGCCTGACAAAATGGCCCCCCCCCCCCCC
>JAQTQF010000199.1 GCA_028712345.1 Phycisphaerae bacterium
GGAAAACGCTGCATATTGTCCGCGTCGGCAATAAGATATTCTTAATCGGCTCGACGAACGATTCAATGAGCTCCATTGCAGACATCAGCGACAACTTTGCAGAGGATGAGTTATGAATAAAGGCATTTCTTTAGCCGGGGTAATTGCCGTCTCAGCAGCGGCGGTTTTATTTTTCACGGCCGGTTCATTTGCCCAGAATGAAGTTAATGCGCCGGTTATGCCGTCTTTAACCGGCCAGAACTCTTCGACGCCTAACAATGTTATGCCAAATGTCGGCGAATTGATGAAGTTTGTTGAAAAAGCGACGACCGATGGACAGGATGCCAAGGATTTTGCTACGCCCGTAAAAATGGTAATCATATTTGCAGGCTTGGCGATTCTGCCGTCTCTGCTTGTGATGATGACCTCGTTTACGCGGATTGTGATTGTGCTTTCCTTTGTCCGGAGGGCGCTTTCTACTCAGACTATTCCCCCGAATATCGCGATAATGGGGTTGGCGCTGTTTTTGACAATGTTTACGATGGCTCCGACTTTTTCAAAAATAAACTCCGACAGCATTCAGCCGTATCTCGAAAACAAAATCACCTTTCAAGTTGCCTCGGACGCGGCTCTTGCTCACATAAAGGCGTTTATGCTCAGGCAAATTCGTCCCTCGGATTTGGCCGTTTTTACCAATATGGCTCAGACCGCACCGGTTAGCGATGCTTCCGAACTTGGAATGCAGGTTGTCGTTCCGGCATTTGCCATCAGCGAATTCAGAACGGCGTTTGAAATAGGATGCCTGCTGTTTATTCCGTTTCTGCTCATAGATATCGTCATTGCCTCGATTCTCCTCAGCGCAGGTATGATGATGCTGCCGCCGGTTATGATTTCTCTGCCTTTAAAACTTATTCTGTTTATTCTCGTTGACGGCTGGGGATTATTGGCAAGGAGTCTGAGTCTTAGTTTTAAATAATTTCAGGAATCTGTAATTGGACAGCGGTTTTGTTTTATATCTCGCTCGGCGAACACTTGAGGTTTCGCTCTTTATCTCGGCGCCGATATTGCTTACCTGTCTGCTTGTCGGCGTAGTTATCACGCTGTTTCAGGCGGTAACATCGATTCGCGATATGACGCTGACCATTGTGCCCAAGCTCCTGGCGGTCGGTGTGGTAATGTTGATATTCGGCGGCTGGATGCTTGAGTCGCTGTTGCGGTTTACTTATGAAATTTTCGGCTATATTCAGAATGTTTTGCAATAAAAATGGAGTTCCTGCCGGTAAAAATTTTTATCTTTACGCTTATCCTGACAAGAGTCAGTGCGTTTTTTCTTGTTCTGCCGATTTTTGGAGCACAGGCTGTCCCAATGCAGCTCAAAGCCGGATTTGTGATAATTTTAGCGGTGTTTTTTGCCGTTTTTTTGCCGGTTCCTCTGGTTATTAATCAGCCCCAGCCGCTCGAAATGATACTGATGCTCGCTTCTGAAGCCTCCTGCGGACTGATGTTTGCCCTGATAATAGTTTGTATATTCAGTGTAATCAAAATTGCCGGCGAAATAGCTGAAAGAGAAATGGGGCTTTCGCTTTCAGAAGTTCTCGATCCGATGACAGGCGAAAATTCCAAGCCAGTTGCAATGTTTCTCGAAATGATTTTTATTCTCTTTTTTTTAAGTGCCGGCGGCCATCACCTTGTTCTTCGTGTGCTGCATAAAAGTTTTATAATTTTTACCCCCGGCACCTTCGGCAATATATCCATTATGGCCGACGCTGTTATCAATGCCGGCTCGGCAATGCTGATTGCCGCTCTGAGACTTTCGGCGCCGATACTCGGTGCTTTTATGCTCTTGATGATAACCCTGGCGATACTTGCTCGAATAGCGCCGGAAATGAATATTCTTTTTCTTAGTTTCCCTATGAAAGTAGCCCTCGGATTTATGATGCTGACGGTCTTTGTGCCGTTTTTAAAGGATTTTGTCGCGGAATTTGCCGACTGGATGGCAAAACTTCTGCCGCTTTAAGATAAAGGTATATGGTATTTTGTATTTAGCCCGCCGTAAAACGACGGGTTTTCAGAGCTGCGACTGTTAGGGAGCGGTCAATGAATGTAAATGAGCGGTTTTGTATTTAGTACAGGATGAGTTAACGAATGGCGGACAAACCAGCAGCCGAAAGGACAGAACAGCCGACGCCGAAAAGGCTCGAAAAGGCTCGCGAAAAGGGTCAGACTCCGCACAGCCAGGAATTCGATTCCTTCGCCTCTATTTTTGTGCTGGTGATGGCGTCATTTTTTTTCGCCGGCATGTTTAATAGATGGTGCGTCTCGCAAATGGTCCAGTCCTTTTCGTGCAGTACTCCGATGTTTTCCGACTCCGGGGCTTTTATATCGTATGTAAACAGCAAGATTATAAGTGTTATACTGATAACGCTCCCGTTTCTTGCGGCTTTGACCGCTGGAGCGATTGTCACAAATCTAATTGTTGGAGGATTTACATTTGCCCCAGCCGCACTGGCGTTTAAGTTCGACGCGATAAATCCCGCTTCGGGGATGTCGAATCTTATCAATACCAAGACGATGGTTAATTTTCTTATTTCAATAGTCAAACTTATGCTTGTCGGGCTGATTGTATGGTGGTATTTGAATAGCAGGCTCGGTGAATTTATTCAGCTCAGATGGACATGGTCTATTACGATGATGACGACGATTTCAAAACTAATCTTCGGAATGCTGATTCGTATTTGTGTCGGACTTTTAGTAATCGGGCTTGTCGATATGCTCTACCAGAAGTGGAAATATATCCAGGATATGAAGATGACCAGGCAGGAGGTTAAGGAAGAACGAAAACAAACGGAAGGTTCGCCGGAGGTGAAATCCCGAATAAGAAGGATTCAGATTGAAGCTTCCAGAAGGCGAATGTTGCAGGAAGTTCCCAAGGCAACCGTTGTGCTGGTCAACCCGACCCATGTAGCCGTTGCTATCAAATACGATTCGAAGAATATGGATTCTCCGGTTCTGCTGGCCAAAGGCGCCGACCATATGTCCGAGCAAATCAAGACTATTGCCCGGGCCTACGGCGTGCCGATTATATCAAGGCCGGAACTGGCCAGAACGATTTACTCGACCGTCAAGCCCGGTAGCGCTATTCCTGAAATGCTTTATGTCGCCGTCGCCGAGGTGCTGGCCGTGGTTTACAGAATGAAAAAACAAAGAAGATAATGCGTTTGTTTACCCCCACCCCTGTGGTGGGGGTTATTTTAAATTAAACTATGCAGCCGAATCAGCAATTTGAAAAATTGATTATCGCAGCCATCTGTACAGCGGCGGTCTGTTTTCTGTTGCCGATACCGGGCATTATTTTTGACATCCTTATCTTTCTGGGACTAAGCGTTGCCATTGCTTCTGTAATAATATCTGTCTCCGCTGATTCAGTCGCAAAAGCAAGAGATTATCCGGCCTTTATGATTTTCGCCTCTGTCGTTTATATGTTTATTTCGGTTGCGACGGTGAAATTCGCGATTTTCACAAATCCCGACAGCAGATTTTTCCGGAGCATCTCGTCTTTGCCTATTATGAACTCGGCGGTAATTTCCATTTCAGTGGTTCTGTTTATCTTTGTATTACTGTATCTGGTTTTTATGAATCTGCTCGGAAATCTGAACAGAAGAATGTACTTTATGGCAGGGGGCGATAAAAATTTCATTGAAAATCTCAAATTTTTCGCCAAACTGCCCGCTTCGGTCAGCATTTTATTTATTCAGGCTTCCGTCGTGGTTTCAGCGATACTCTTTATTAGTTTCTTCAGGATTCGTACCAGCGAAGAAATGATGCAGGCGGGACATTTTACAGCCGGTCTTTCGCTGCTGGTTGAATTGCCGATTTTACTTTTGCTGTCATCCTGCGGCAGAGTCGTAAAAAAGGTCGCAGGCAGCGAAAATCAACCAGCCGAGCGAAAAACCGTTATCGC
>JAQTQF010000014.1 GCA_028712345.1 Phycisphaerae bacterium
CCAGGAGAGCTACGATAAGCAGTTCGTCAGAAATTATTTAGAGAGCATAAACTTCGACAAGTCAGGTAAGGGCATTGTACTTCCGGAGGATATCTGCGAAAAAACGAGCGCCAAATATATCGAAGCTTACGAACAGCTTACAGGCAGGAATTTTCCATTTAAGGATTGATAAATTTCCCGTAATTCCAAAAAAAAGAACGAGCAGAGACACAGATACCGCTCTTTCCTGATAGTTATTTGTCTTACGGCGGCAATTGTTGCGGTATATTGGCCGGTGTATAGCTATGATTTCGTTAAATATGACGACAATACATACATAACTGATAATGTAAACATACAGTCCGGGTTCAACTGGGAAAGTTTTGGCTGGGCTTTTACCTCAGGTTATGCAAGCAACTGGCATCCGGTTACATGGCTGAGCCATATAGCCGATTATCAGCTTTTTAAAGATTGGGCAGGCGGGTATCATTTAGTAAATGTTTTGTTTCATATCTTAAACACGGTTATTTTATTTTATGTTCTGGCACAAATGACCGGTGCGGTATGGCCAAGTGCATTTGTCGCTGCGGCATTTGCGCTTCATCCTCTGCATATTGAATCGGTTGCCTGGGTTGCCGAGCGAAAAGATGTGCTGAGCACTTTCTTTTTGCTTCTGACGATATGGGCATATACCAATTATGTAAAAAATCTTAAGGTCAAGTGGTATCTGGCGGCATTTGCGATGTTCGCGATGGGGCTTATGTCGAAGCCGATGCTTGTTACTGTGCCGTTTGTTTTGCTTTTGCTCGATTACTGGCCGCTTCAGCGAAAAATTTCTTATCGTCTGGCAATTGAAAAGATACCGTTTTTTATATGCTCGATTGGGTCCTGTATAGTAACATTTCTCGTTCAGCAAAAAGGCGGAGCAATGGTAATTATCGAATCTTTCGGTCCGGCGACTCGAATCAACAACGCCGTTGTCTCCTATATTATATATATCGTAAAAATGATTTGGCCTGTTCGCTTGGCCGTGCTTTATCCGCATCCCGGCAGCAGTTTATCGGCGGTAAAAATTATAATCTGCGCTTCGCTGCTTGTGCTGATTTCGATATACTTTATTTATATTGCTCGACGGCACAAATTTTTTGCGGTTGGGTGGCTGTGGTATCTTGGGATGCTGGTGCCTGTAATTGGTTTGGTTCAGGTCGGCGCTCAGGCTATGGCAGACAGATATACATATATGACATTAACGGGTTTGTTTATTATCATTGCCTGGAGCGCAAAAGAATTTGTGCCGAGACGGCGATACGGAATACTGGTTTTATCGGCTGCCGCAATATTGATTTCCTCAGCCGTAACTGCCGGGAGCCAATTAAGATACTGGAAAAACAGTCTGACGCTGTTCGAGCATACGCTGGGTGTTACCGAAAACAATTATTTTATTCTCAGCAATCAGGCGGCTTATCTAAATGAGACGGGCAGATTTGACGAAGCTATCGGGTTGTTTAACAAACTGCTGAAAATCAGACCGAATTCGGCGGAAACTCATAACAATCTCGGCAACGCATTGGCGCACATCGGCAAAATTCAGCAGGCTATTGAACATTATAATTTGGCTATAAAGTACAAGCCTGAACTCTCAGAAGCATATCGCAATCTTGCCAATACCCTGAAAAATAACGGCAGACTCGAAGAGGCTGTTTCGTATTATGAACAAGCTCTTAAAATCAAACCGAATAATATTGAAACATATTTGGCTCTTGCGGCGACTTTTAATGAACTGAATAGATTTGACCAGTCTATGGAATATTGCTATAAAATTCTTGCGATTGACAGGGATAATGTGTTTGCTCGCGGCTATCTCGGTTTGGGTCTGGCGGCAAATGGGAAAATCGATGAGGCGATAAAAGAAATTCGTTTTGTTCTAAACGCAAGGCCTGATGATGTTGCGATGTATTGCAATTTAGGTATTCTGCTCGAAAGAAAAGGGCAAACCGCCGAAGCGATAGAAGCGTATCGTCGCGTCCTGCAAATCGACCCGAAGCAAACAGTCGCACATCAGCTCCTCGAAGCGGCTCTTAAAAAATAAAGGCTTATGATTGAGAAAATATGAATCAGACTGAAAATATCGAATGTAATTCTAAGACAGGGATTTTTATATGGTTCGGCTGGCGGACTCACATCAGCCATAGAGCTCGGCTGATAAAACAAGCCGGCTTCGATGCTACCTGCCTGTGGTGGGCAGAGGAAGAAAGAGCGAACACCGGCTCGCTCGACGATTTGCCGAAGATTGTCCGCGATAACGGTCTTGAGATAGATAATATTCACGCTCCATTTAAAGACACTCACCTGCTTTTGTCTGAAAATCAAACTGAGCGGAGAAGACATATCGACCTGCATAAACAATGGATTGATGACTGCGCGAGGCACGAAATCAAAAAAATGGTTTTTCATATCTGCGCCGATTATGAAAATTCGCCTCCGCCCGGCGGTTTGCTTCTCGAGAGCGTAAGCGAAATAGTTCAGTATGCAGAGTCAGCGAAAATAACTCTTGCCGCCGAAAACACCTGGCGAAGAGATGATATTGATTTTGTGCTCGAAAATCTTAACTCTGATTATTTGGGCTTCTGTTATGACTGCGGCCACGATTTTATTCGATGCAAAAAACCTGTCGAAATTCTCAGAGACTGGGGACACCGCTTGACTGCTACGCATTTGCACGATAATATGGGCGTAAACGATGACCATATGCTGCCAATGACCGGCAAGAATGACTGGCCAAAGGTAGCTGCCGCCTGGCCCAAAGATTATAAGGGAGTTTTAATGCTCGAGGTCCTCGGCGACGAGAGAACACGCTCGGCGGAGGATTTTCTTAAAAACGCATTTGAAAACCTGACAAAACTTAAACTCGGCAAATAATGAACGAAGAAAAAAATATCGTTCTCATCGGTATGCCCGCCGTCGGTAAAAGCACCGTCGGCGTTATTCTCGCAAAACGGCTCGGCAGATATTTTCTCGACACTGATGTTTTCATACAGGCAATTACCGGTAGAAGGCTTCAGGATATTATTGATGCTGACGGGCTGAAAAAGTTCTGCGAAATTGAAGCCGAGCATATTCAGTGCATTGACAAAACAAACTGCGTTATCGCTACGGGCGGAAGTGCCGTTTACAGCGAACCGGCAATGAAACACCTCAAAGAAACCGGTATAATTATCTATTTGAAACTGCCTCTCGATATGATAAAAAGAAGACTGACGGATTTGGATGTCCGCGGCGTTGTAATCAGCAGGGAACAGACGATTGACGATTTATATGCCCGCCGGACGCCGCTTTATGAAAAATGGGCAGATGTCAAAATAGACTGCTTGAACCTGACTCACGAACAAATCGTCGAAAAAATAATTCAGGAGATAGAAAAATGACTGCAGAAATCCTAAAAAACTTTTTTATGTGGTGCTCGATTATCAACATTGTTTTTTTGATTGTTATGTGGCTGCTGTTCTGGCTTGGACGAAGCTGGATATACAGGATGCACACCAGATGGTTCAAAATATCCGACCAGCAGTTCGATGTGTTGTGGTACGGAATTTTCGCATTTTACAAGCTGGGCACATATTTGTTCTGCATCGTGCCGTTTATAGCATTGACAATCATCATTTGAATACCGTCCGCCGACTATTGACTACTGGCTACTGACTGTTTTTAAATCTTCCACGCTTTTGCGAAGGCTTTGAAACTTCTGTCGTAAGTTTTTTCAACTTCAGGCGGAAAACAGCAGCCCGGCAATTGTTTTGATGCCAGGTGATTTTGAATGCATTGACAGCAGATTCCTTTTTTGGAACAGCCTGGTGCCGAGCAACTGCAAAAATCGAGATTTTCCTGTTTCTTACATTCCATAAATTTCTCCGTAAAAAAAGCCCCCGCCGTTAATGGCGGGGGCCATAACAAATTCATATTTTTTTATTTTGCTACTTCATTGGCCACCAGGTCGCCGACCTGCGAAGTCGAAAAACCCATTTTGCCGGCAGCTAAACTCTTGAGCTTGTTGGCTGTAACAAACTTTACCGCTTCATCTATTTTCTTAGCGGCCTTTTCTTCGCCGAGAACTTCGAGCATCATCTGGGCTGCGCAAATTGCCGCCAGAGGATTTATGACGCCCAGACCGGTATATTTCGGTGCGCTTCCGCCGATTGGCTCGAACATCGAAACGCCTTCGGGGTTAAGATTTCCGCCTGCCGCGATACCCATTCCGCCCTGCGTTATAGCGCCAAGGTCGGTGATGATGTCGCCGAACAGATTGCCGGTAACAAGGACATCGAACCATTCGGGACTCTTGACCATCCACATACAGGTTGCGTCAACATGATAATAATCCCTGCGGATATCGGGGTAGTCCTTCTGTCCCATCTCGTGGAACGCTCTTTCCCACAGGTCATATATAAATGTAAGCACATTTGTCTTGCCGACAAGAGCAAGCGTATTTTCACTTCCGACGCCGCGAGCCTTTTTGCCGTACTTCCTTGCGTACTCAAATGCGTATTTCAAACATCTGTCAACCTGGAACCGGCTGTAAACGGCAGATTGCACCGCCACTTCGTTGGCAGTGCCTTTCATTGTGAAGCCGCCGGTGCCGGTGTATGCATCGCCGGAATTTTCACGGACAACTACATAATCTATTTCCTTCGGCCCCTTACCCTTGAGAGGCGTTTCAACGCCGGGGAACAGTCTTACCGGGCGAAGATTAATATACTGATCAAGAGCAAAGCGAGCCTTGAGTAAAATTCCTTTTTCGAGAATGCCGGGCTTGACATCGGGATGTCCAATCGCGCCGAGCAGAATCGAGTCGAATTTGCGCAGCTCTTCAACTCCGCTGTCCGGCAGGGTCTCGCCTGTTCTTTTATATCTTTCGCCGCCGAAATCGAATTCGGTCAAATCTGTTTTGAATCCGAATTTTGCGGATGCCGCATTTAAAACCTTTACTGCTTCAGCCGTTACTTCCGGCCCCGTGCCGTCGCCCGGCATAACAGCAATCTTGTAAGTCTTCATTTAAGAATGTCCTTTCGTAAATCAAATTTTTATCTATTATTTTTTATTTTTGATGTTATTTAAAAGTCCGCCATCGTCGATTATTTCAATCGCAAAATCCGGCAGCGGTTTAAACGCAATTTCTTTCTTCTGCGTTTTGTTGTTTATTATGCCTTTTTTATAATCGATTTCAATTTCATCGCCGTCTTTAATAACTTCCGTCGCGTTCGCAAGTTCAACCGGATAAAAACCGCAGTTAATGCAGTTTCGATAAAATATCCGGGCAAAATTCTTTGCGATAACCGCGCCGACTTTAGCGCCCTGCAGCGCCCAGACGGCATGTTCACGGCTTGAGCCGCAGCCGAAATCGTCGCCTGCTACTATACAGTCGCCGGGTTTGCATTTCTTCACGAACTCGGTATCGAGGTCTTCCATACAATGCGTCGCCAGCTCGGCAGCATTATCGGTATTGAGATACCTTGCCGGTATAATCTCGTCGGTATTTATATGGTCTCTTTTATATACATGAGCTATTGACATTAAAAACTCCTTTAATTTTGAACTTAAAACTTAAAGCCAAAAACTCAAAACCATAGTTTAAGACCTAAAATTACATACTGCATAGACATTTGTCTAATCGTGAAAATTTTTAAGTTTTGAGTTTTGGTTTTTAGCTTTCCATTTTAAACTTTAAGCTTATTTCATATATTTTCTACAATCCGCCAGTTTTCCTTCAATCGCGCTTGCCGCTGCCGTTGCCGGCGAGGCAAGATAGACTTCGCTCTTTGGACTTCCCATTCTGCCGACAAAGTTTCTATTCGTCGTGCTGACGCATTTTTCGCCGGCGGCAAGGATTCCCATAAATCCGCCTAAACACGCCCCGCAGGTCGGAGCGCTGAGTACGCAGCCAGCCGAATAGAATACATCGAACAGACCTTCATCCATCGCCTGTTTCCAGATTTCAGGCGTAGCTGGAACAACGATTGTTCGTATCGCGACTTTTCTGCCTTTCATTATCGCCGCGGCGATTCTCAAATCTTCAATTCTGCCGTTTGTGCAGCTTCCGATATAGGACTGGTTCATTTTTAACCCGGCACAGTCGCTGATTGGCTTACCGCCGCTGGGCAGATGAGGAAACGCAACCATCGGCTCCAGCTTTGTGCAGTCAATTTCAAGAACGCTTTCGTACTTCGCATCCGGGTCGGACTGATAAACAGTATATTCTTTTTTATCTTTAAGATGTTCGTCAAGATACTGCTTTGTTATGTCGTCGAAACCGATAATGCCGTTTTTGCCGCCGGCCTCGATTGCCATATTGGTAATGGTCATTCGGGCTTCCATCGACATCTCTTTCAGTGCTGGGCCGACAAATTCCATCGCTTTGTATCGAGCGCCATCGGTGCCGATTTTCGCGATTGCCTCAAGTATTACATCTTTGCTGTAAACGCCTGTTGAAAGTTTGCCGTTGAGTACGAACTTCATCGACGCGGGAACTCTAAACCACAGTTTTCCCGTAGCGATTGCCGCAGCCAAATCCGTTGAGCCGATACCCGTCGAAAAAGCCGCAAACGCTCCGTAAGTACAGGTATGACTGTCGCCGCCGATGATTACTTCGCCGGGTCTGATATGCCCCTGTTCAGGCAGAAGTGCGTGGCAGACGCCTGCTTTGCCGATTGGGTAGTAATTTTTAATCTTTTTCTCTTTAGCCCAGTCGTCGAGTCTCTTGTGCAGCTCTGCGCTCTTGATATCCTTGGCCGGCTGAAAATGGTCCGGCGTAACGACGATTTTTTCGCTATCGAAAACCGTATCGACGGCTTTTGCCTTCAGCATTGAAATTGCCGCCGGCGTTGTTACATCGTGACACATAATGCAGTCTATCTTCGCATCGATTACATCGCCCGGCTCAACTTTATTTTTACCTGCCGAAGCGGCAAGTATCTTTTCTGTAATTGTCATTGACATTTTTAAAGTATCCTTTTTAAAATCAGTGTAATCTGCGTAATCAGTGATTATTTTTTATTCGTCGCAGTCATTCTGTTTATCGCATCGACATACGCCTTTGCCGAGGCCTCGATAATATCGGTAGAGATTCCCCTGCCGGTAAATCTTACTCCTTTTTCATCGAGAATTTTCACCGTTGCCTCGCCCAGAGCTTCTTTGCCGCCGGTAACCGCCTTAATCGAGTAGTTGTCCAGCTTCGGCGAAAGACCTGTGGCAATTCTTATCGCTTCATACGCGGCGTCTATCGGCCCGTCTCCGCAGGCAGCGGCGGTTTGCGGTTCTGATTTACCCTTTATCTTAATCTTGACGCTTGCCGTCGGCAGAGTTCCCGTGCCGCAGGCGACATGAAGATATTCGAGCTCGAATATATGTTCGATAGTCCTTATCTCATCGTTGACGAGAGCCGCGACATCTTCATCGAACACTTCGGTCTTCTTATCAGCGATATGCAGAAATCTCTGATAAATCGTCTCAAGTTCGACATCGGAAACTTCATATCCAAGCTCGGTGAGCCTGTGCTTAAGGCCGTGCCTTCCGGTTCGAGCTGTCAGTACAACGGCGCTCTTCGGCGAGCCGACATCTTCGGGCCGGATAATTTCGTAAGTCAGCGGATTTTTCAAAAAGCCGTCAACATGAATGCCGCTGCTGTGCGCAAAGGCGTTGGCGCCGACGATAGCCTTGTTCGGCGGAACGGACATTGCGAGCATTTCAGCAACCATTCTGCTGGTCCTGTAAAGTTCTTTAGCATTTATTCTGGTATCGAGTCCGAAGAAATCCCTGCGGGTCTTTATCGCCATTACCGCCTCTTCGAGCGAGGCGTTACCGGCTCTTTCGCCGATACCGTTAATTGTGCATTCAATCTGCCTTGCACCGGCGGCAACGCCTGCCAGCGTGTTGGCGACCGACATTCCCAAATCGTCGTGGCAGTGAACGCTTATAATCGCTTTTTTGGCGTTCGGTACATTGGCGATAATATTGGCGATTAACTGACCGAACTGCTGGGGTATTGCATAGCCGGTCGTATCGGGAATATTTACGGTCGTCGCGCCGGCATCGATAACAGCCTCAACTACTCTGTACAGATAATCTTTGTCTGCTCTGCCGGAGTCTTCACAATAGAACTCGACATCATCGGTGTATTGTTTTGCGCGTTTGACGGCTTTGATGCCCATATCAATCGCTTTTTCTTTTTTCGCTTCGAGCGTTTTTCCGTATTTGTCGTCCTTGAACTTGCTTGCGATATGGATATCGCTGATTCCAAGGCCGGTATGTATTCTCGATTTTTTAGCTTTCTTCAGGGCTGTGCCGGCAGAATCAATATCCTTTTCGACTGCGCGGGAAAGGGCGCATATAGTCGCGGTGGTTATTTCCTGCGATATAAGTTTGACCGCTTCAAAATCCTGCGGTGAGGAAATCGGAAAACCTGCTTCAATAACATCGACGCCGAGTCTGGCAAGCTGGGTTGCAAGTTCGAGCTTTTCCCGAACGCCAAGTCTTGTGCCGGCAGCCTGTTCGCCGTCCCGAAGGGTCGTATCAAAAACTATCACTTTTTCTTGAGCAGACATATCGTGTCTCCTTTTATTCTCTTAAACTAGGAATTATGCAATAAAACTTGCAAAATTTCTACAATAAACAAAAACAATCCGCTGTCATTAAAATTTTTGCGGACAAGTATTTTGGGATTGTGGTGTGATTTTTTTCGCGCCTACCGGCGCAAGAGGAGGCCGAGCAGTGCGATGGCTGCTCGAAACTGTATTGCGATATTTCCTGTCTGGTTTACCATAACACATCTAATATATAGGATAGGCCGGGGTAATTCAATAAAAAAACCGAATTTTGCCTCTTTTGCTTCTATTTCTTGACTTTGATGGGGTAAGTTATTAGTATGTCTCGGCTTTAAAAAGGGTTAAATCAAATAAAGGGAGCAAGGACAGATGTTGAAAAATATTGCTATTGCCGGAGTTACAGGTGCCGTAGGGCAGGAATTTATTAAAATTCTCGAACAGCGGGATTTCCCCGTCAAGTCTATAAAGATGCTCGCCTCGAGCCGTTCGGTCGGCAAAACCGTAAAATTCAGGGGCAAGGACTATCCGGTTGAAGAATTGACTGAAACCAGCTTTGCCGGTATAGACATCGCCCTTTTCAGCGCAGGCGGCGATCGCAGCAAACAGTTTGCGCCGGCGGCGGTAAAGGCAGGTGCCGTAGTCGTTGATAATTCCAGCGCCTTTCGTATGGACCCGGATGTTCCGCTTGTTGTGCCGGAAGTAAATGCTGAAGCAATCAAAAAACATAAAGGCATAATTGCCAACCCGAACTGCTCAACGATTATCGCCAATGTTCCGGTTTGGCCGCTGCATAAAGCAAATCCTATTAAGAGAATGATTGTCAGCACCTATCAGGCTGTCAGCGGAGCAGGCCAGGCGGGAATGGATGAACTGTTTAACCAGACAAGAGATGTTCTGGCCGGCAAGGCGGCGGTCTGCAAAAAGTTCAAATACCAGATTGCCTTCAATATCTTCAGCCACGATTCTAAAATCGGTCCTAATGGATACAACGAAGAAGAAATGAAAATGGTTAAAGAGACTCGCAAGATTTTCGACTGTCCTGATATCGCCATTACCTGTACCTGCGTAAGGATTCCGGTTCCACGCTGCCATTGCGAAAGCATCAATCTCGAATTCGCCGATTCAATTACTCCCGACCAGGTGCGAAGCCTTCTCCAACACGCTCCGGGCGTCTCGCTCATAGACGATGTTGTCGATAACCGCTTCCCGATGCCGCTCGATGCCGCCGATAATGACGATGTCTATGTCGGCAGAATCCGTCAGGATGAGTCTCTGCCGGACAGAAAGGGAATCAATATTTGGGTCTGTGGCGACCAGATTCGCAAAGGCGCAGCGCTGAACGCCGTTCAAATTGCTGAAAAATTACTGTAGCGTTTACTTGTTACGGTTTTAAGATTACAATAGGCCCTGAAAATATCAGGGCCTTTTTTTATTATTGTGTTTATTCGTGTTAATTCGTGGTTAAAATGGCGTTACGAAACATAAAACTTACAATCCAATACGATGGCAGCAAATATCACGGCTGGCAAAAGCAGCCTGACAAGAAGACTATCGAATCAGAAGTTATTTCGGCAATCGAAAATCTCACCTGCTGCGAACCAATTAAACTCAATGGCTCAAGCAGAACTGATGCCGGCGTAAGCGCGCTTGGTCAGGTCGCGAATTTCAAAATCGATACGCCCGTCCCGACCGAGCGAATGGCAAAAGCAATCACGAAATATCTGCCCTCCGAAATTGTCGTTACCGAAGCGGTTGATGTGCCTGACGATTTTGACGCAATTTCAGATACAAAAACCAAGATGTACCGCTATTCCATTTTCACGGGCAGGACCCGTCCCGTGATGCAGATAAACCACTGCTGGCACAGACCCGGAAGTCTCGACATAGAATCGATGCACAAAGCGGGGCAGAAACTTATCGGCAAAAAAGATTTCAAATCATTCGCAACCGCCTGCGACAAACGGTCAAGTTCGGTACGGACAATTGTAAATTGTGCCGTAACAAAGGACGGCTTGTGGATATATATTGACCTCGAAGCGGACGGATTTTTGTATAATATGGTTCGCAATATCGTAGGCACATTAGTGGAAATAGGCAGAGGCCGATGGACGGTGGATAAAATCGATGAAATTGTGGCGGCTAAAAAAAGAACCGCCGCAGGCCCTATCGCACCGGCCCCCGGCCTGTGCCTGATGTGGATAAAATACTAATTGAAGAATGGTAGTTAGTAGAAAATAATTATGGAAATAAAAAATCTTGAAGCAATTGAATCTTTAGGTCACTTACTTGCTTATTACAAATCAGATTTAGAATATATTGCTAAATTTAAATTATTCAAGAATAATGAAATAACTGCTGAGAAATATTTAACAGAAAATAAGGGGTTCCAGAAATTTATTAATGAATTTAAGGTAGCAAGAAATATTAGGAAAGAAAGAGTAAGAGATCTAATGATCTTTATAAAGGATTCCAAATTAATGGAAGATAATGGGGCTGTAGACGCTTTTGCAGAAGAAATTAAAAGTCTTAAATTAACACAAGAGGACAAAATTATGACTGTTTTAGCTTCTAAGATATTCTTCCTCAATCAACCAGATAAAATAATTCCGATGGATAAATTTAATAAAAAAACACTTGGATTAAAAGGAAATAAATATAATGAATTTAAAATTAGAATAAATGAATTTATCAATAAAAATAGTGAAATATTATCTGCATATTTAGATAATGTAAGCAATTATTTAGTTGAAATAGAAAAGAGTGTAAATATTAAAATGGATTTTGAAAAATACAGAATAAATCGATTCACGGATAAATACCTTTGGGCCAAAGGCCGGGAATTATAGCCTGCTAACGATGGCTTAAACTGACTATGAAAATCGTTCATATTATAACTCGTTTAATTCTCGGCGGTGCGCAGGAAAATACGCTTATTACCTGCAAAGAGCTTTCCGCTCGCGGACACGATGTAACTTTAATCACCGGCCCAGCTCTCGGCCCGGAAGGCCAGCTTTTCGAACAAACCAAAAACCAAAAATTCAAAACCATCGTCATCGATTCGCTTCGCAGACAGATAAACCCCGTTTACGATATACCCGCTTATCGCCAATTAAAAAAATTATTAGCAGAAATAAATCCTGACATTGTACACACCCATTCCGCAAAAGCCGGAATACTTGGTCGGTTGGCCGCTGCGAAATTCAAAATTAAAAATTCAAAATTAAAAATTATTCATTCCGTTCACGGTTTGTCGTTTCATAAATATCAAAACTGCATATTGAATAAACTTTATATCGCCGCCGAAAGAGCCGCCGCGAAAAAAACCGACGCCTTTATTTGCGTGGCAAATGCTATGACGGAAAAATCTCTCGCCGCAGGCATCGGCAAGCCCGACCAATATACAACCGCCTACTCGGCAATCGAAGAAGAACAATTTTTAAATTCCATTGCCGCCGAGCAGCGAAATGATTTCCGTAAAAAATATGATATACCCGAAAACGCTGTTGTTCTTGTAACAATCGCAAGATTGTTTCACTTAAAAGGCCACGAATACATAATCGCATCGGCAAAAGAACTTGCCGGACGATTCGAAAACTGCATCTGGCTTTTCGTCGGCGACGGCATCTTGAAAGACAAACTGCAAAAGCAGATTGCCCAAATGGGACTGGCCGACAGATTCAGATTTACCGGCCTTTTGCCGGTAGAACAGATGCCGTTGGTAATTAAGTCGTCGGACATTTTAGTTCACTGCTCATTAAGAGAAGGACTGGCCAGAGTGCTGCCGCAAGCGATGCTCTGTGGCAAGCCTGCGATTAGTTTCGACATCGACGGCGCAAAGGAAGTCGTAAATCCCGACACCGGCAGATTGATTGAGCCTGAAAATATTGCCCAGTTGACCGATGTCTGCGCCGAATTAATTGCAAACGAAAATCTGCGAATACAGCTTGGCTTGGCCGGGGCGGAGTTCGTTAAAGAAAAATTCTCGCCGAAAACTATGGTTGACACTATCGAAAAAGTTTATAATCGGATTAACAATGCCGGCGAAGATGCCGCATAACCGTATGCCGATTTATCTTTAACTATTTTCGGAAAGCAGAATATGAAAAAAATAAGCAAATATTTCATTCAGGGGCTTATAGCTCTTTTGCCCATCTTATTAACTGCATACATTATCTACTGGCTGATGAAAACGGCGGAAACTTCGCTCGGCTCAGCTATAAAATTCATAATCCCGGATAAATTTTATCTGCCGGGCATGGGCGTAGCGACGGGCTTATTAATGGTATTTGGTTTCGGTTTAATGCTCAATCTCTGGCTTTTTCGCGGGTTGTTCGAGGCCTGCGAACGGCAGCTCGAAAAAGTGCCGTTTATCAAATATTTCTATAATTCCTTTAAAGACCTTGCCGGTTTCTTTGACACCGCGAAAAAGAAAAATTTTAACAAAGTTGTAATGGTGGATTTGCTTAACAACAAAGATGTTGGGCTGATAGGCTTTATTACCAGAGAAGATTTTAAGGATTTGCCGGAAAATTTCGGAGACAGCGACACGGTTGCCGTTTATCTGCCTATGAGTTATCAGGTGGGCGGGTTCACGGTCATAGTGCCTAAATCCAGAATAACAATTGTTGATATGAGTATTGAAGAGGCAATGAGGTTTGCGTTGACGGCAGGAGTGTCAACGGACAAAAAGTAACTCGAGCAGGTTTATAAAAGGTTGTTATGAAAACTTACAGAAAAGAACTCTATTTCAATACATCGGTCAGGCGACAGTTCGTCAACATCACGCCGCAGGTGGCCGAATGCCTGGCCGAGAGCGGCATAAAAGAAGGTCTTTGTCTCGTCAACGCGATGCACATTACCGCAAGCGTTTTCATCAACGATAATGAAATGGGCCTGCATCAGGATTTTGAAACCTGGCTTGAAAAACTCGCACCGGAACAACCATATTCTCAATATCACCACAACGGCACAGAAAATAACGGCGATGCTCATTTAAAAAGAACGATTATGGGTAGAGAAGTCGTCGTAGCAGTAACCGGAGGGGTACTCGATTTCGGTCCGTGGGAGCAGATCTTCTACGGCGAGTTCGACGGCAAACGCAAAAAACGGGTCCTCGTCAAAATCATTGGCGAATAAAAAAAGGGGCGACCTTCTGGTTTGCTTATGGGGTATCTGGATAATTTTCTATTGACAATCCTGAAAATGTCTTATAATATTTAACCGAATGGACAATCACAGCAAAAAACTGCGTTTAATGGCAGCGGTTGGGGCGGTTGTCTGTCTGTTTCAATGTTCGGCATTTGCAGGGGCGTATTATTCTTTCGGCAAAAGCGTTAATAAATCTTTTGGCTCCGATCCTAACAGAGTAAAAACCTCACTGGTGGAGAATATTTTCGTGCCAATCAATGGCACGGTTCTTGACTTGAATCTTGCAATCGATATTGAGCATCCAAGTATATGTGACCTTAAAATTTATATTATAAACCCTGCCGGGTCGATTGCCGCCTGTATTCACAGCTATGATGTTCGTACTTTCAAAGATGGTCTAGCAGATTATCACTGGACAATTTTTGACGCTGAAGCGCCTGTCAGTATCTATGACGGCAGCAGTCCGTTTTCCGGTTTGTTTCGGCCCAGCAAACCGAACAATTTAAGCGGCTTCTATGGTCAACAAAGTTTCGGCAACTGGCAGGTTCAGGTTGATGATTGGGTGTATGTTACTAATGGCATATTCAAAGGCGTAAGACTTGATTTTTGCATTGAGCCGATTCAGAGTGTTCAGCTTAATCCTGAGCCAACGACAATTTCAGTTTTTTGTCTCGGCGGGGCGATGATTTTTCTTCGCCGAAAGTCTGCCGCTTAAGCTGGAGAAAATAGCCCCCGCAAGCCGATAGTATTCTATGTAGATTGCGCAGTTGCTTTGCGCTTATAATGCTGAAAAATGAGATTTTATAGGACTTTTATAAGGTAAAGGGTGATAAGGTTGAAAGAAAAAAAGAGCAAATTAAGCAGGATTGCACTGCTAGTCTTCGCACTGGCGGTGGTTGTTGTGCTTTTCTTTAGCTGTATAAGTTTTAATAGCGGTGATTTTCCGAGCAAATATGTCTGGCCGAATAACAACCCCGCTAAAAACTGGTGCGGCAATGTCGGCGCTTTTGCAGCTTATTATCTGATGTATTATTTCGGGCCGGGTGTTCTGGTTTTACTGCTCGCTCTGGCGGCTGGGATTATCTGGAAATTGTGCGGCAAAGAAATAAACCAGATTATTCTTCGTCTCGCCGGCGTGATTCTTTTGACGGCCTCGATTTCTTCGCTCGTTTATATGGTTAGTAAATATCCGGCAGGTTCTCTGCCTATTGGAAGCGGCGGGATTCTCGGAAGCGGCGTTACTTTATTTTTGGAAAATAATTTCTCGCTCCTCGGTTCAGTTATAATCGTAATAAGCAGTTTTATCATCGGAGCAATTCTGCTGGCCGATTCAATGGTGATATACAGTCTGCACATTTGCGGCGTATTATTTGCCCGGATATTCGGTTGGTTTGCTCCGGCATGGTATTCGGCAAGGAAGCGGTCGAAATCGCTTGCGAGTATCTGGGAGAGGCTTAACGCAAGGAAATCCCAGTCTCAGCCCACGATAGCCGAGCTGCTTGCGGAAGAAGCCGGACATATCGAGCAGCAGGAGACGCCTCATCATGAAACTGTAAAAACAGATGAAGCTATCGAACTTCATCTCGAAAGAACAATAGCTTCTGCTCCTGCCGTTGTCAAAAAACCGCAGGTCGAGCCAGAACCTGTTTATGAATCTGAAAACTTTGACAGCTACCAGCTTCCGGGTCTAAACCTTCTGATGGAGCCAGAATACAACTTCGGTACCGTTCAGGAAAAAATCATAAAGGCCAAATCCGCTGCGCTCGAAAAAGTTCTCAAGGAATTCGGCATAGAAGCCAATGTTGTCGGCTCAGACCCGGGTCCGACGATAACGATGTTCGAGCTGTCCCTAGCGCCCGGCGTAAAGGTCAGCCAGATTTCAAATCTTTCCAACGATATAGCACGGGCGCTCGGCGCCCCGGCTGTTCGAGTTGTTGCTCCTTTGCCTGGCAGGCATACCATTGGGATTGATGTTCCAAACAGTCAGAAGGAAACCGTCAGAATAAAAGACCTTCTCGTACGCGCCGGAGAATCATACAAAAAAATGCAATTGCCGCTGTTTCTTGGGAAGGACTCTTCTGGTCAGGCTCTCGTTTCGGATTTGACTTCAATGCCTCATCTGCTTATCGCAGGGACGACAGGTTCTGGAAAGAGCGTTTGCATCAACAGTATCGTTATGAGCATAATGCTTACGAAAAGGCCGGACGAGGTAAAACTTATTCTTGTTGACCCAAAAATGGTTGAGATGACGGCATTCGCGAAGCTGCCTCATCTGATGGCTCCAATAGTTACCGATGTCAGTCGTGCAGAGCAGATTTTCGAGTGGGCAACGACAAAGATGGACGAAAGATATTCGCTCCTGGCCGAGGCCGGCGTAAGGAATATTGCCGGCTATAATGCGCTCGGTGCAGAAGAAATAATTCGCAGATTCAATCCGCAGAGTCCTGAAGAAGAGGCGAGAATTCCAAAGAGGCTTCCTTATTTTGTTATCATCGTCGATGAGCTTGCCGATTTAATGATGACATCTTCCAAAGAAGTTGAAGCTTTTATCGTAAGGCTCGCACAGAAGAGCCGTGCGGTCGGTATTCATATTATCCTCGCTACACAGAGGCCTCAGGCGACCGTCGTT
>JAQTQF010000200.1 GCA_028712345.1 Phycisphaerae bacterium
AATTCGGCTACAAAGACGGTGATTTTGCGATAACCGATGGAATATGCAAAAGCACAATCGCCCTGCCGTTCTATAACAATCTCAGCAAAGACGATGCGGCTCTTGTCTGCAAGACATTGAAGAAGTGTATTGATAATGCATAAAAAAAGCCCCCGTTTTTGCAACGGGGGCTGAACAATACAATTCTACTTACTCAAATCAAGCACGACATATCTTGAGATTTCGGCGTTCTGGGTATTCTGCCGAATATAAAGCAGGACTGAATCTCCGGCTTTCTTGACGAGTTCCCAGAAATTCTTGGCGTTTTCAACTTTCTGGCGATTGACCTCAAGTATCAATGTCCCTGCGGCTATACCCGCTTTGGCCGCAGGAGAATAAGGCTCAACCTGCGAAACAATAACTCCGGATTCAACATCAGCATAACCGAATTGCTGCCCAAGTTCTTTTGTCAAATCCTGAACGGCAATTCCAATCTGTTTCAATTCCTTATCGCCATTTTCTGCCGAGGCGGTTTCTGATTCTCTCGGCGCAAGCTCAATGACAATTTCCTTTTCCTTGCCGTCTCTTATAACGGTTAGATTGATTTTCGTGCCGGGCGGAATTTGAGCAATCTCATTCCTGAAGGTATTCCAGTCTTCAATTGCCTTACCGTCTTTCTTTATGATGATGTCGCCTCGAACAATGCCGCTCCTACTGGCCGGACTTTTATCGACAACATTATTGACAACTATGCCTTTGGCATCTTTTGCGCCGAGCAGTTTTGCCATTTCGGGTTTGACATCTTCACCGTAAATACCGACATACCCCCTTGTTACTTTTCCGCCGGCTTTAAGTTGCTGGTAAACATATTTTGCCATATTGACAGGAATCGCAAAACCGATGCCCATATAACCGCCGCTTCGGCTGAATATAGCTGAATTGATACCGATGACCTTACCGTCGATATTCAGCAGCGGCCCGCCTGAATTGCCGAAATTAATCGCCGCGTCTGTCTGAATAAAATCTTCATACTCGGTAATGCCGATTTTGCTTCTGCCCTTCGCCGAAACAATACCCGCCGTTACCGTATGGCTCAGACCGAATGGATTGCCGATAGCTATGACCCACTGGCCAACCTTGAGAGCATCGGAATCGCCAAGCTCGGCAAATGGAAGATCGTTTGCATCGACCTTAATCAGAGCAACATCGGTCTGCGGGTCTGTACCGATAACCTTCGCTTCAAGTTCTCTGTCGTCAGAAAGTTTTACCGTTATTTTTGTAGCGTTTTCGACAACATGATTGTTGGTGAGAATATAGCCGTCGGAGGCAATTATAAAACCGGAGCCCTGACCCTGACGAATCTGTTTCTGCTGACGAGGCTGTCGCTGCTGACGGGGGCGGGGCATTCGCTGGTCAAAAAATCGCTTGAAAAACTCATCGTTAAACTCCTCAAACGGGTCGCCGAAAAACATATCGGGCATCTGCCGGACAACCTCCTGCTCGACACTGACAAATACCACCGCAGGGGTTACCTTTTCGGCAATCTCTGCAAAAACCTCGCCAGTACTGCGAAGGGTCTCAATATCCTTCTTCCCAGCCGGCTCTGCCGTGCAGAATGTGTTTAGAACAAGGATAAACACAAGGCCAAAAACAACTGATAAAGCTCTTTTTCGTTCCATTAATCCTTTCCTTTCAATTACTTACAAACAAAATCTATATAACTATATAAACAAAAAGAATTGACTCAGGCCTTTACAGACCGGTGCAAAAACCCTAATATTACGGTTTTTAACCAAAAATTGTTCAATTACAATAAGGATTTTACCACTTTTTAATGGTATATTTCCCTCTGATCGCCAGTTATGACAGAATATTAAAGGAAGAAAATGGCTAAAAATAGAGTCGAAACAATATACGAAGACGGGCAGATAGTCGCTGTCAATAAGCCGTCCGGCATAAATGTTGCCATCGATGGAACGGGAAAAATAAATCTTCTCGATTTTCTGCAGAAGCAGAGAAAAGACAAAGAAAAACTGAAAATCGTCCACGACCTCGATAAGGACGCAAGCGGAATAGTAATCCTCGCTAAAAATACAGATGCACAGAAGAAAATGGCTCAATATTTCGAGAATGGTCAGGTAAGAAATATATATTTAGCCTTTGTCGCGGCTGCGGGTCTTGAGAGAACCGGCATTATCGACGCCCCGCTCGGAGAGGATTTCAAAAAGAAGCAAAAAATATATGTCGATTTGAAACACGGCAAAGATGCGCAAACCAAATGGCAAACGCTCGCGGATTTCGGCTCTATAAGCCTTGTCGCTGTTCGGCCGGTAACAGATATAACTCATCAAATTCAAGTCCATATGCATTATGCCGGTATGCCGCTCGCTATCGATCCGCTGTATGGACAAGGCGAGCCGATTATGCTGTCGAGTTTCAAATACAGCTACAGGCTCGGCAAATTTGCCGAGGAAAAACCGCTCATAGACAGGCTGACGCTCTGCGATTACGAACTGATAATTGAAAACTATCCGGATGATAAGGAACTGCGTCTAATCGCACCGCTGGAAAAGAAATTCAAGGCGACGGTCAAAATGCTGACAAAATATAATACCAGCGGCATCGAGGCGTTTGTCGAAGAAGAAACTTTCAACAGATTAGTAAACGCTGAGGCTTTGATACTGGAGATTTAAACAGGATCGTAATAAAAAACAAAGGTGAGTATGATGAAAGCTAACAAGCGGTCCTTTTTTGATTACTGGCTATGGGAACCCCCAATGCTCAAGGCCTTCGTACTCACAGCAATGGGCATCCCTGTAGTTATCTCTTGTGTCCTCTTCTTTTTCATTGGCTTCAAAGGTCTAATCGCCCTAACATTTGCATGCCTTGGCCCTATCTTTGCCATTGTTTATGGACCAGTCGGTAAACGAGTATCGCGACTATCCGATGAAATCTCTCCAACTGACGGCAAAGCCATTCCAGGACTCATTATCCGCGGAATAATTGAGTCACCTGGCGTAGTCGTCCTTGGTCAGGGTTCTTTGATTCTTCAGCCTGTTATCGGAAAATGTTCAGAGGTAAGCCGGAGTCAGTTAACCTCTGTGCGAGAAGTTATCTGGTTTAATGGCCAACTCCTGATAGGAAAAACAGGTTTCTGGTTTTCGATTCCCGGGTCTTGGCGAGTCGCCTGTGCAGTTCCGAATTCCTATGCCAATGACTTTAGGTCATGGCTCTCTATGAATGAAAAAGAAGGCTCATAGCACGAGAATGACACGAACCCGCAGGACAGGCCTGCGGGCTAAACCCTATACCCTATATTTTTCTTGCGGAATTGGTCCGTTTTCGGTAAACTTCTTTCTCTGCATAACATAGGAATATTTTATGGCTGAAAAAACTGTAAAAGCGGCAATAGTGGGCTTCGGAACGGTCGGCAGCGGGGTTGCTAAAATCCTGCTCGAAGACGCTGATTATATCGAAGCGAAAACCGGCATAAGACTCGAACTTGCCCGTGTGGTTGATGTCGATACCAAAACCAAAAGAAAGGTTACCCTGCCGAAAGGGATCCTCACCGACAATCTTGACAGCGTTCTAAACGACAAGAGTATTCAAATCGGTATTGAACTTGTCGGCGGAACGAAAATCGCAAAAGATATTCAGCTCAAGATGCTGGCTGCCGGAAAAGATGTCGTAACAGCAAACAAGGCTCTGCTGGCAAAATTTGGAAACGAACTTTTCACCGCGGCACATAAGGCCGACAAATGCATCGCATTCGAGGCAAGCTGCGCCGGCGGAATACCGATTATCTCGGCGATGAGAACGGGACTTGCCGCGAATAAAATTCAGGCGATTTACGGAATCGTCAACGGAACCTGTAATTATATCCTTTCGAGTATGAGTAAAAAAAATATGCCCTTTGCC
>JAQTQF010000015.1 GCA_028712345.1 Phycisphaerae bacterium
TATCTGCCAATGAATGAATAAAAACTCGAAATTCGTATTTCAGATTTATTTATAACTTGGAAAGTTACTATGAAGCAGGACAGCATACTAATAGTTGACGATGATAAAATAATTCTCGATTCTCTTTGTGAATTTTTGAAACTCGAAGGTTACAATGCCTCCGGCGCCGAATCATATAAGCAGGCGGTAAGTCAAATCCAGAAAAACAGATTCGCACTGGTCATTACCGATGTCAATCTTCCCGACGGCAACGGGTTCGAACTGCTCAATCTTATCAGAAAAAATCATCCGCAGACGGTGGTGGTTATCATCACAGGCTATGGCTCAATCGAAAGCGCCGTTGAAGCCATAAAGATGGGCGCTTACGATTATCTGACAAAACCGATTGTCGATGACGAATTAAGGCTGACACTTGAAAGGGCGCTCAAGCAGCAGTCTCTTCTCAGCGAAAATCAGAATCTCAAAAACCAGCTTGAAAACAGATACAACCTCGAAAACATCATAAGTCAGGATTATAAAATGGCGAAAATTTTCGACCTCGTCGAAGCCGTCGCCGATAGCAGAAGCACTATTCTTATGACAGGCCGCAGCGGCACAGGAAAATCAATGCTCGCAAGAGCCGTTCATTACCGCTCCAGCCGAAAGAACAAGCCCTTCGTTGAGGTAAGCTGCGGCGCTCTGCCCGAAACTCTGCTCGAAAGCGAATTATTCGGCCACACCAAAGGCTCTTTTACCGGCGCGGTTGCCGACAAGCAGGGAAAATTTGTTGCCGCTGACGGCGGAACCATTTTTCTCGATGAAATTTCCAGCGCCTCGCCCGCCTTACAGGTCAAGCTCCTGCGCGTCCTGCAGGAAAGACAGCTTGAGGCCGTCGGAAGCAATAAAACCATAACCGTTGATACCCGCGTAATCGTCGCCTCCAATAAAAATATGCTCGATGAAGTCAAGTATGGCAGATTCAGGGAAGATTTGTATTACAGAATAAATGTCATAACCATAAGCCTTCCGTCTCTTGATGAAAGGCCCTCGGACATCCCGCTTCTGGCGGATTCTTTTATGAAAAATTTCTGCATATCGCACAACCGCGTAAAGCTCGGCGTTACCGACCAGGCAATGGGTATGCTGCAAAGATATAATTGGCCGGGAAATGTTCGTGAGCTTGAAAATGTAATGGAAAGAGCGGTGCTCCTCAGCAAGGGCGATTACATTACAATCGAAGATTTGCCCGCGAACATTTTATCCCACACCGGCGGACAAAAAACGGAAGACTACAAGAAGGTAAGTCTTAAAAATGCTCTCGCAGAACCGGAGAGAACAATTATCCGCGATGCTCTTGAGGCAAATAACTGGAACAGACAGCTTACCGCAGAGAGTCTTAAGGTCAACAGGACCACGCTTTACAAGAAAATGAAAAAATACGGCCTCGAAGCAGAAGCAGAAAGATTAGGAATAAGATAAATATCGTAGGGGGTTGTTTAGCCATCGCCGTACCGGCGATGTGATGACGGAATTCTTGTCATTCTGATCGCAGCGAAGTTTACCCGCCGCAAGCGGGAGTCTATTTTAAATTTACTCGGCCTTTGGCCGATTCCATAATTAAAAATTAAGAATTTAAAATTCAAAATTCCTCTCGGCTTTTCACTTTTCACTACAACAGGTTTTCTTTCACATATTTAACGGCATTGTCGAATATCGTTCTGCCGTCGGCTCTTGATTTATCTTTCAATCTCGTCCAGTGCGGATGCTGTGTGCCTCTGACATATCTTTCAGGATGAGGCATAAGCCCCATTACTCTGCCGGTTGAGTCGCACAGGCCCGCTATCGAATCCGTCGAACCGTTGGGATTAACTGGAAAATCGCCGAAATTTCCATTCTCATCGACATACCTGAATGTAATCCGATCATCAGATTTTATTTTTTCAAACACCTCTTCGTTTTCAAAAACAACTTTGCCTTCGCCGTGCGCTATCGGCAGATAAATTCTTCTTTCCGGGTCAATAAAAACACATTTTTTGCTCCCCGGCTGCAGATAAACCCACCTGTCCTCGAATTTGCCGCTATCGTTATTGGTAATTGTTATCTGCTGTTTACTCTCTGGCGAAACTTTACCGAGTATGCCGGTCTTAACTAATACCTGAACCCCGTTGCAGATTCCCAGGACAAGTTTGCCCGCATCGATAAAAGCTCTTAACCTGTCGGAAAGATGATGAATAATCTGATTGGCCAGAATTTTTCCCGCCGCTACATCATCGCCGTAACTAAAGCCCCCGGGGATAACCACAATCTGACAGTCCTCGAGCACATCGGGGCTTTCGATAATTCTGTTGATATGAATTCTCTCGGCCTCTGCGCCCGACAATTCAAGTGCGTACTGCGTCTCAAGGCCGCAATTAATTCCCGCCGCTCTTAATACTATCGCTTTTACCATAAGAATAACTCAAAACTTAGAACTCAAAACTTTGGAGTCCCGATAAATCGGGACGACATATATTACCATTTCAAAGGTTTTTGCCACGCGTCTTTCAAAATATCAATTTCAGCGTCGACAACCGTTTTGCCCTGACTGTTTTTTATAACAAGTTTTTTATCTTTCACTGCCTTGCCGATTTGCCCGAACGGAACTCCGAGCATAAACTTGCAGAACACATTGTAATTTTTCGGCTCAACTTCCACTATATATCGTGAGCACGATTCACTGAACAGCTGCGCCGCGACACTCGTGCAGTCATCGATTTTCGGCAATCCCCTAAGGTCTGCCTCTATTCCAATTCCGCCCGCAAAGGCCATTTCAGCCATCGCGACTGCGATTCCGCCTTCGCTGCAGTCGTGACAGCTCGCGATAACCCCTGCGTCTATTGCTTCGTGTATTTTTTCCGCCGTCAATTTTGCGATTTTTAAATCCGTCTGCGGAACATTCGCGCCGAGCTGTTTTTTGGTTTTGTAATAGTGTGACCCGCCCAGTTCGTTTTTCGTAACCCCGACGACAAACAGAAGATTGCCCGCCGATTTCAAATCCGCCGTCACGCATTTATTAACATCATCGACAATCCCCATTGCGCTTATCAGCAGCGTCGCCGGTATCGATATTTCTGTCCCGTCGTCGCAGATAAAATTATTGTTCAGCGAGTCTTTGCCTGATATGAAAGGCACATCAAAACCCATCGCGCCGTCAAAGCACGCCTGCGATGCCCGAACCAGCGAGCCCATATTCTCTTCTTTTTTGCAGTCCGCCCAGCAGAAATTATCCAGCAGGGCGATTCTGTCCGGCCGAGCCCCCACGCAGATAATATTTCGTATCGCCTCATCGATTCCCGCCAATGCCATCCAATAAGGGTCGATATCCCCGTAAAGCGGATTTATCCCGCAGCCGATTGCGATGCCCTTGTCGGAATCATATTTCGGCTTGACTACCGCCGCGTCATTTGGTGAATCATTCGTAACCCCGCCCAGCGGCTTTACGACCGAGCCGCCCTGAACTTCGTGGTCGTATTGCCTGATAACCCATTCCTTGCTCGCGACATTATATGTCGAAAGAATTTTCAAAAGGTCATCGTTGAAATTATCCTTGCTTTCGTTCGCCGGTTCGGAAAGTTTTTTCCCCCGCCAGCTTGCCTTCCTCGAATACTTCGGCAAACCGTCGTGCAGAAATTCCATATCGAGCTGCCCGACCCGCGTCCCGGCGTATTTGAGAGTGAGTTTTTTATCGCCCGTAAATCTGCCGATAACTGTCGCCTCGACATTTTCGTCGGAGAATATTTTGCTTATCTCTTCGAGCTTCTCAGGCTTTACCGCGATAACCATTCGCTCCTGCGCTTCGCTTATCCATATTTCGGTATAGTTCAGCCCCGCGTATTTGAGCGGAATTTTTTCCAGTTCCACTTCCGCGCCAAGCTCTGCCCCCATCTCGCCAACCGCGCTGCTCAATCCGCCCGCACCGCAGTCAGTTATCGCGTCGTATAATTCCAGCTCTCTTGCCGTCAGAAGCGTGTCGAGAACTTTCTTTTCCGTGATCGCGTTTCCAATCTGTACCGCGTGCGAAAAAATGCTCTCGTGTTCGTGAGTCATAGCCCCGCTCGAAAATGTCGCGCCGTGAATCCCGTCCCTGCCCGTTCTTCCGCCGACAACCATAACAAGGTCGCCGATTTCAGCCTTGCCGAAACATTTATCTTTTGGCATTATTCCGACATTCCCGCAGAACACTAATGGATTGCCTAAAAACCTGTCGTCAAAGAAAATCGCTCCGTTGACCGTTGGTATCCCCATTCTGTTGCCGTAATCTCTAACGCCCGCGACTACTCCTTTTGCGATTCGCTTGGGATGCAAAACTCCCCTCGGAATTTCGTCAAAACTCTTGTCCGGCTCGGCAAAACAGAAAATATCCGTATTGGCAATCGGTTTTGCCCCCAGCCCCGTGCCCATCGGGTCGCGAAGAACGCCCCCGATGCCCGTTGCCGCTCCGCCGTAAGGGTCCAAAGCGGAAGGGTGGTTGTGCGTCTCGACCTTAAAACACACCGCGTCGGTTTCATCGAATTCTATAACTCCCGCGTTATCCTGAAAAACGCTTATGCACCACGGCTTATTTAAATCTTTTGTCGCCTTAAAAATCGTTTCCTTAATCAGATTGTCGAAATGAATCTTTTTTCCGTCAAAGTCAAAATCAACGCTGCTCTTTAGCGTTTTGTGTACGCAGTGTTCGCTCCATGTCTGCGCCAGTGCCTCAAGTTCGATATCCGTCGGTTCTCTCGAAATGGATTTAAAATAATTCTGAATAGTTTTCATCTCGACGACATTAAGGAACAAATCCATCTTTTTGCTCAGCTGCTCGAGCTGCGCATCATTAAGAGTTGTCAATTCCAAAGTTTTAACTTCGAGTTTATATGGGGCGATGTGCGGACTTGGCGGCTCGGCATCGGTGCCTATAACGACCACCTCGATGCAGTCGTTTGAAAGTCTGCGAACGATTTTCTTAAGCTGCTTTTCGGAAATCTCGCCGAATAGCATATATTTTCTCGCGGTTCTGACCGCCGCGCACTTTGCCCCCATATCCTCAATCGCCGTCATAACCGATTCAGCCACAGGGTCGGTCACGCCGCTCTTCAAATGAATTTCAATTATAGTCGCTTTCGCCAGACCCGCCGGCGCAGAGCTTTTACCGATATAATAATCCTCGCAAACCGCGTCGCTAAGCAGTTCCGACGCTATCCGCCTGGAAAACTCATCGTCGAACTCGCCGTCTATTAGAAAAACCCGCGCCGACTGAACTTCCAGTACGCTGTCAATTCCCAATTCTCTTATATCGCTCAGTACATCCCTGCCGTGGATATCGCTGCTGCCTGGCCGGTTGAAAACTTCAAAACGCCGCTGTCTCACATTAGTTCCTTCTTTGAAACTTTATATTGAATTAATTTTGCTCTTTTCTCGCGGGCAAGGCTAAGCAGTTTTTCAATCTGCTTTTTATCCTTCTGCCGGATTGCTTTTTTAAGTTTATTCAATTGATTTACCGCCGCCTCTATTTCTTTACAAATATTTTCTGAATTAGTGTAAAAAATATCCGTCCATATATTAGAAGCGCCGGAAGCGATTCTTGTCGTATCGATAAAACCTTTACCACACCATTTCAACTTCTTCATATCAGAAGCATTCAGTAAAGCCGCCGCCATTGCGTGAGGCAGATGACTGACATTGCCTAAAATTTTGTCGTGCTCCCGCGCCGTCATCGTCGAAACCTTGCACCCCAGAGTCGTCCAGAATTTTTTGATAATCGCCCTTGCTTTTGAATTTATATTTTTTTCGCCGGTTACTATACACAGGGCGTTATGAAACAAATCGTCTCTGCCGAAATCGACGCCTCTCTGTTCGGACCCTGCAATCGGATGAGAACCGACAAAGTAAACGCCCCTCGGCAGTGTTTTCGCCCACTTATGAACCAGTACTTTTGTCGAACCCACATCGGTAACAATACAACCCTTTTTCAGCCCGGGCCCGATTGTTTTTAAAATCTCTTCAAAGGTACATATTGGTGTTGCCAGAATTACCATATCCGCCTCAGCGACACTTTGGCGGATATCATCGTAAACAACATCCGCAACACCGAGTTTTCTCGCTTTTTGCCGAGTTGAGGCTCTATGACTATAAGCGACGGCCTTTATTCCAGAATTCCCGCCCTTTATAGCCAGGGTAACAGAGGAGCCTAAAAGACCCAATCCAATCACGGTTACTTGTCGTAACTTCTTCAAAATAAGCACCTTATATAAAAGAGGTTATTACTGTCAGGTTCGTAAAACCTATCCACAAACTCCGCCAAAGTCAATTTTTTTCTTTCATTTCACCTCTAAAATTGGTACCATACCAGACTATTAAACCGTGGATGGGTAAATGGATTTATTAATTATCCATCTGCTCTTCTGCTTAATTCACTCATTTGTCCTAAATTAAAGATTTTGATGGCTGACAAAAAAACAATAAATAACGGTGATTACCTGGCGTTTGAAGAGACGATAGTCGATATCGACCGCCAGATAGCGGAACTTAAAAACTTATCTTCGGTCAAGGGTATAGACTACTCTGCTGAGATTCGTAAGCTCCAGCGCGCCCAAGTTGCCGAGTTCAGACGGATTTACGCAAACCTTTCCGCCTGGCAAACCGTTCAGGTCGCAAGACATCCCAAAAGACCGCTCCTTGGCGATTACCTAAATCTTATGGTCAAAGATTTCCGCAATCTTGCTGGCGACAGATGTTTCGGCGACGACCACGCAATCGTCTGCGGCTTGGGCCATATCGGCAGGGAAAAAGTTATGCTCGTCGGCCAGAACAAAGGTCGCGACATAAAAGAAAAAATTAAATGCAATTTTGGCTGCCCCAATCCCGAAGGATATCGAAAAGCCCTGGCCAAAATGAAACTTGCTGAAAAGTTTAATATCCCAATAGTAACCCTCATCGATACCCCCGGCGCTTATCCGGGAATCGGCGCCGAAGAACGAGGACAAGCCCAGGCAATAGCCGTAAACCTAATGGAAATGAGCCGGTTGAAAGTGCCGGTTATCTGCATAGTCATCGGCGAAGGAGGCTCAGGCGGAGCGCTCGGCATCGGTGTCGGCGATAAGTTTGCCATTCTCGAATACGCTTATTATTCGGTTATCTCGCCCGAAGGCTGCGCCGCGATTTTATGGCGCGACGGCACGCAGGCAGCTAATGCCGCAGAAGCCCTAAAACTCACAAGCAAAGAGCTGCAAAGACTCGGTCTTGCCGATGCGATAATTTCAGAACCTCTCGGCGGGGCACATAGAAACATCCACGATACGGTCTATAATGTAGAACAGTATATCGTCAAAACTCTGCGGGAACTGAAAAGAACAAAACTCGAAAATCTTCTCGATAACAGATACAAAAAACTCCGCGCTATCGGCACAGCCGCGACAATGATGGAAGTTGACCGGATTGCCAACCCAAAAATCATCAGCGCCGCAGGGAAATTTACGAAGGCTGGCAAAATAAAGCAAACCTCAGGAAAGCTGCTCACATCCGTTACTGCTAATAACAAATAACCGTTTTTATGTTTAGCCTCGCCATCTTGTATGACGGAGTTCGTAAAAATCGCATTTCTTCAAACTTATTTTCCGTCTTACTTTTCACATCCCTCTGTCATTCTGATCGCAGCGAAGAATCTATGAACTCCCGAATTTTTGCGCCCTGTCCATTTTCTTAGTGTGAATTTTCGTTCGCGAAATTCCCTGCAAACGGTTCTTGAAGAAAAAGAGATTGATGGTAAAATAACTACCAATACGACAAGTTTAATTTGTCGTACAGTCGTGCGTATAATCGTAGTAAATGTCGGATGAATATAAAGCCGTCAAAATGCTGAAGGATTTATACAAATCGCCTTTGCTTATTTCGGTAGTCATTGCCGTTATCACACTCATAGTCTTTCTGCGTGTGCTCAGCGCCGATTTTGTGATGTGGGATGACGACCGAATGGTTTATCTGAACCCAAACCTTACGGGCCTTAGCCTTGAACATCTGGGCCAAATATTCACTCATACGGATGTTACCAGACGCTATACGCCGTTAGCCGCGTTAAACTACAGTGTTACCTATCAATTGTGCCGATTGAATCCTTTCGGTTACCATCTTTCGCCGTGGCTTTTTCATGGCTTCAATGCCGCAATAGTTTTTCTTATTCTGAGGATACTGCTTATAAAAGGTTTATCACGGCACGGAAAGACAAACATAAAACCCTCGCAGATTGCCTTCTCTGTCGCCATCGGTACTCTGTTCTGGTCGCTCCACCCGATGCGAACCGAAGCGGTGGCCTGGGTTGGAGCCAATTTTTATCCCCAGGCGATGTTCTTTATGCTTTTGTCGCTGTTATGTTATCTCTGGGCAGAGGATACCAATATCCCTCGGCGCTCGCATATTAAACGGATTTTTGCATCAGCAGTTTTTTTTGCCGCTGCACTATTGTCTCATCCAATCGTAATCGGCTTGTTCGTAGTTTTCATTGTCTTAGATGTGTACCCGCTTGGAAAAATAAAAGGCAAATGGTGGACCTCTGTCGAGGCACGCAGGGCGATGCTCGAAAAAATCCCGTTTGTCGCAGTCGGACTAATTATCGCCGTAGTTACAGTGATAATTCGCCTCAAAGATGTTGAATTAAAAAATATACCGCTTTCCCAGTTCGGCCTGTTCGATAGAATGATGCAGGCTATGTACATCTGTGCCTATTATATCTGGCGGCCGTGGTATCCGGCCAATCTTTCGCCGGTTTACACAACCCTTATTTCTTTCAATCCTCTCTCACTGCTGTTTATCGCAAGTGCGATAGCGGTAATAGGTATGACTATCCCGCTAATCGCGCTGCGCCGTCGCTGGCCTCTCGGCCTGACACTAACAGTCTGTTATTTGGCGATGCTTATTCCCGTCCTTGGCGTTTTTGAACATCCCCATTATCCCTCCGACCGTTATTCATTAATCGCTTCAATTTGTTTTTCCGTACTCTTAGCTGTTATCCTCGTAAATATAAAAGCAAAAGGATTGGTCCGTTATATCGCTATTTTTTTATCGATAGCCGTCATTACAACCCTTGGCGCCTTGAGCTGGCGGCAGAGTCGCCTCTGGAATAACACCGCTTGTTTGTTTGAACATACGCTCCGCACTCTCGGCGACGATTCCTATGGTTATGATATTCACCACAGGCTTGGAATATTCTATTTCAAGCAGGGCAGATACACCCAGGCCGTAAAGATTTTTAAGGAAATCGATGAAGCGAATCCTGTTCAAATCGAAGATTCCCCATCACAGCAAAGCAAATATACCCAAGCCCGTACTTACTTCGCCCGGGCTATGCAGCTTGTCTCTGACCTGAAGAAAGCCCGCGATAATCCCGCTAAAGCTCTTGTTATAGATACCCAAATCTATCAGACCCTTGAGCAATTCCGCCAGGCAATTCGGCTCAGTCCCGATTGGCCCGCTCTTATGAATGATATCGCTTTCCTGATGGCTACCCGTCCCGAACTCGAATTCCGTGATGTCAGCGAAGCAATTCGTCTTGCGCAAGGGGCCTGCGATACAACCGATTACAAAAACCCAGGCCGACTCGACACGCTCGCAGCCGCTTTCGCCTCTGCCGGCAGATTCGACGAAGCGATTGAAACAACGCAAAAGGCTTTAAGTTTGGTCGATAAGAACGACGAATATACGCGTCGGCGGCTTCAGAAACATTTAGGTTTGTACAAGGCCTCCAAACCATATATTGAAACTCCGCAGAAAGAACGGGATGAAAAATAAAATAAAGAAACCGCAATCCAAAAATTTTATTTTTTATATCTATCTGCTTTTGGCAATCGCTACATTTGTTTGCTTCTGGCAGGTTCGCAATTTTGATTTCACCAATTACGATGACGACCTTTATGTGTCCGAAAATCCGCGCGTCCCAGCCGGCCTGACCATTGATAACATCGTCTGGGCCTTTACCACCGGAGACACCGGATACTGGCATCCGCTTACCTGGATTTCTTTTATGCTCGATTGCCAACTGTTCGGCCCCGACCCCGGCCGGATTCATCTCGTAAATCTGCTTCTGCATATCGCCAACACTCTGCTGTTATTTACAGTTCTAAAAAAAATGATAGCCTCTCTCTGGCCAAGCGCATTTGTCGCCGCTCTCTTTGCCGTCCATCCGATGCATGTTGAATCCGTCGCTTGGATTGCCGAACGAAAGGATGTTTTGAGTACATTTTTCTGGTTTCTTACTTTGGCCGCATACGCCGCCTATGTCAAACGCTCATCTGTGTTTCGATACATCATAACCTTTGCGATTTTTGTGCTTGCCGTTCTTACCAAACCGATGGTTGTTACTTTGCCGTTTGTGCTTTTGCTCCTCGACTATTGGCCGCTAAACAGGTTTGGTTCTGTTCAAAGTAAACAGACCGAGATACCTCAAAAATCTTTCTGCTATCTTATTCTCGAAAAAATTCCTTTCTTTGTCCTCTCCGCAGCTTTAAGCGCCGTCACATTTCTGATTCAGCGTAACAGGGGTATCGCCCCTGATATAGATTCTCTTTCCCTAAAAAGCCGGGCTGCAAATGCCCTGTTATCATACTCAACATACATCGGCAAAATGTTCTGGCCGAGAAATCTCGCCGTGTTTTATCCTTATGACACCGGCAGTTTCGTACCTTTTCGCGTTGTATTAAGCGCCTCGGTGCTGCTGATTATATCCATATTAGTGGTGTGTTGGGCACGCCGGAAAAAGTATTTGTTCACCGGCTGGTTTTGGTTCCTCGGCACACTTGTTCCTGTAATAGGCATTATTCAAAGCGGCGCCCAGTCCTTTGCCGACCGCTACACCTATATTTCATATATAGGTCTGTTCATAATGCTTGTATGGGCTTTGCCCGGTTTTCTTTCCTGGCTGCCGCAGCGAAAATTCGTTCTTGCCGTATCGATACCGATTGTGCTTGCCGTACTCGGAACCTGTACATACCTGCAAACAGGTTATTGGAAAAACAGCATCACTCTTTTTTCGCATGCCCTCGATGTAACAAAAAACAATTATCTCGCGCACACCGGTCTTGCCGACGAGTTAGGCGCTCAGGGGAAAAGGGCTCTCGCAATTGAGCATTACGAAAAGGCACTGCAAATCCAGCCCACTTGCGCTTTTACGCATAATAATCTCGGCCTTGCTCTGGCACAGCAGAACAATCGCGAACAGGCCATTGTTCATTTCTCCCGCGCGGTGGAACTTATGCCTCATTTGGACAAGGCTCGCGGAAACCTTGCAAAAACTCTTGCTATGACCGGCAGATTCAACGAAGCCCTCGACCAGCTCCGCACGGCTATTCAGCTCAGGCCGAATTACCCTGATTTTATGAATGATTTCGCCTTCCTGACAGCCGCTCATCCCGAACTCGAACCTCGTGATATGAATGAAGCGATTCTTTTTGCCCGCCGAGCCTGCGAACTTACAAACTACAAAAAAACCGCTTATTTAAGCACTCTCGCCGTTACATATTCCGCTGCCGGCAGATTATCCGAAGCAGTAAAAACCATTGAAACTGCTTTGAAACTTGAGCCTGATTCCGTGGTTTTGCGTAACGGCCTGGGCGATACTCTTTTCTCTCAGGGAAAATTCAGAGAGGCAATCGCTCAAATGAAATCTGCACTGGAAATAGAACAGGGAAATCCCGATGTGAAAAATAATCTGGCGTGGATATTTGCAACTTGTCCCGACCCCAATATACGAAACCCCTCTGAAGCAATTCGTCTTGCCAAAGAGGCCTGCATCGCGACCAATTATAAAACCCCCGGCAAACTCGACACGCTCGCAGCCGCTTTCGCCTCGGCAGGCAGATTTGATGAAGCGATTGAAGTAATGAAAAAGGCGCTGAGTCTGATTGGTGAGAATGACAAACCAATACTTGAGCAGTTTCAAAACCACTTAGATTTATACAGGTCTTCCAAACCTTATATCTCAACTCCGCAGGAAAACAAAAATACAAGCCGCTGACGGCTAACCGTTTTTCTGTCATTCTGACCCTCGCCCAAGCGGCCGGAAAAATCTCTTTTTTTACGCCCTCTCCATATCCTGGATATAAGTTTTCATTTTTGCCAGTCTTGCCTTAAAAGCGTTGTATAAACCGTCCGAGTTTTCCCTCAGCAGTCTCTTGGAGTTCGTATGCGGATTAACCGATGTCGCGTAGTCGGCCTGCTTAATCAATGCCTCCGGTATCGAACCGGCTCCAGTCAATGCTCCCGATATTCCCGCCGCCACAGCCGTAAGGCAGTCAGTGTCCCGCCCCATATTGACCCCCGCCTTCATCGCCTCCCATGTATTGGCCTTGGTCATTTTGAAAACGCAAACCGCTTTGCTGACAATTTCATTAGCGTAGCTGTGAGCATAAGGAACGCCTTCGCCGCTGTACATTGTATCGAATTTCTTTCGCATATCTCGAAAATCTTTACACCCCGCCGTCAGCTTCAGCGCTTTATCGAGTTCCCAGCGAATATCAGCCTGCTTGGCGAATCGCTTGTCGGTCTTCTCGTAATTATCGAATATCGCGCCAATTACGCTATCGACCGTTGCATTCGGTTTTGTTGCCGCCGCAATTGCGATAACCGTAACTTCGCCCCAGAAAATGCCGCGACTATTGGCCGTGTTATAAAGCTGACCAATTTCTCTAACATCGTCAATCGCGCCCGAAATATCGCCCGCGTTAATCAAACCAATCGGATGACACGACCGCGACAGTGAAACAAGCCCCGAATAGTCGCAATATTTTCCAATATCAGACGCCGGCACAGGCGTTTTGGCCATCGCCAGCAGCGAATCCTCGAAAGGCTCGGAAACCAAACCGCCCGCTTTGGGATTCATATGATTTATCCACGCTCGCCGAAGGTCCTCAGCATTGATTCTATCCTGCTTTTCCATTATCGCCGTTATCATCAGCTTCTGCCGTTCAACCCCGTCCTCGGTCGTTCCCGCTACGCGGTCCCATGTATTAAGCGTTCCATAGTGGTGATACGGAAGCAATTTATCCAATGTGCCGTACTCTTTTTCGATTTTTTCCCACGACCAGCTCTCGACCGGCGCCCCCATAGCCGAACCAATATGACAGCCTGCGATACACCCGAAAAACTTTTCACGAAGAGCCATTGCCTCAGCAGTTGATTTTTTACTCTTCATCGGCAATTCTGCTTTTGCTTTTTTCTCCTCCGACTTCTTCTCTGCCGCAAAGACTTTGGGGACTGAGACAGCCGCCGCCAATACTGCCGCACCTTTAAGGAATGAACGCCGACCGATAGATTTGTTTTCGTCTAACATTTTTCTTTCTCCGATTTTGAATGATATCTCCGTATTATAATGGACGGCATTAACCAAAACAATACTTAATAACACGATTTCACCTCCCCGTCATCCCCGCCCCGATCGCCAATCCATAAGCCCCCAATTTTCTTGTCCGCCGTAGTTTTAACGAAGGCGGAATATTGGGGGTTATTTATTGTTTAGCCGCCGTCGGCACGACGGCGATATTTAGCCCCAGTTTTACTGGGGGTTCGTGGTCAACTCAAAACTAAGAATTAAAAACTCAAAACTATCTGTCCCTTCCCACTTTTCTTACTTTTCACATTCCTCTGTCATTCTGATTCCGCCGAAGGCGGGTAAACCGCCGGAATAAGTAGAAGCCCCGTCCGCCTCTGGCGGATAAGCAACAGGAATGATTACACTTAAGAAAATAAAACAAAAAAGGCCGCCCACGACAGACGGCCTTTTTCGTAAATGGCTTTTGGTAGAAATTTTACTATTTGTATCAACCCGTTGAAGATTTATGCGAATGGGCCTGGTCATCCTGCTGTTTTTGCCCGGCTTTTTCGCGCTGGATAGCTTCATATATTTCCTTGCGGTGAACGGAAATCGCCTTCGGAGCAGTTATCCCCAGCCGAACCTTATCCCCGCGAACATCGACAATGGTTATCTCGACATCGTCCCCGATTACTATCGACTCATTTTTTTGCCTGCTCAACACTAACATTTTTCCGGCACTCCTTTCTGCGGTTTTTCAGGAGCAATCCTTACCTTAATACTACGAAAATCCCTAATACCCTGTTTCCTGATATTCTTAACTTTTGATATTACATTACCAAGCAAACTAATCCATTGATGCCCTGTGTATCTTTTCGGCAATTTCAGTGGGGCAATATACTAAATTCTTCTTTTTTTGAAAATTTAACACCAGACTCGAATTTTGTATAACGATTGAATGAAAAAGGACTTAAGAGAGAAAATAGATATGACCCCCCGGTTGGCTTTTTGGCAGAATTAACTCTGGTGCATCCGCCATATATAGTACCGCACCGCTAGCCAGTAACCCCATAGAGACCCTAAACAGGCGAAAGACACCATCTGGATAGGCAATACTGCCGCTATCGGCTTTTGGAAAAACACCGCCGGCCAAGCCAAAGACAACAATGTCAGTGGTCCGGTTTTTATATAACTTGCTGTAAAATAATAAGTTACCGCAACAGAGGCTATCGCGGACCAAAAAGCCTTAGCCGATAAAAATATCTTAGCCAGAAACCCGCACACTCCGAACCCAAGTAGAACGGCAAAGGCTATTTGCAGATTGGCTGGCTGAGCTGTAACCTGCTCCAGCCGTGAATCGGCAAACTTGACATTGACTGCGAAGATATTTATCAAAAAATTGGCGACAAATATAGTCGCTATAACTGATGTGGCTATTTGGGCAAATTCCGGAATTTTAAAAAACGGCTTGATTTCATCCGGCAGTTCTACAGCTTTTTTTCTGAAGATTCTATCTGCCAATATCGCACCGGCAAATCCGCACACCGCCAAACCAAGCCAGACAATACCCTCATATTTAAGAGCAGAATAAACCTTCATCCTGCTGGCAACTGCCGGCGATTCTTGAAACAGCATTGAAATTGGTGCACTTCTCAGTGCCCAAGCTCCCATTCCGGCAGGAGCGGCAATTATGCCAATCTGCGCCCCGAATGGCACGCAGACTACCGAAGCCAGAAAGCCGGCGACAAAGGCCAGTCCCGCGCAGATTAATATATCGCTTATACTGATATTACCGCTTAAAAGGGCAAAGACTTCATTTGCGTCCGGCTTGACAATGTCCCATGGCAGCAATCCAAGCAGTAAAACTCCTATTGCTATTGCCGCTGCTATTCTGAATCTCATTAACCAGGAAAGTTCCATACGAATATGCGCCAAATTTAAAATTTCTTCAGAAAAATCATTACACAGAAAAGCCTTACGCCAGGTAGTGTACAATCAAAACCGGTCCGTTTACAGAAAAAACTTGTTACAGAAAAACTTGGCCGAGGTGGGATTCGAACCCACACACCCAAAACGGGCAGGGGATTTTAAGTCCCCAGCGTCTGCCATTCCGCCACTCGGCCAAAAATAAACAATAAGCAAACAAATCACTTGCAATATCTGCTGTAATAGTTTTATGGATATCCGTACAAGCTAGTGTCTGATTACACCGACATGGAACCAATAGATATCTGCCTGCCGGTTGGGGATATGGTAGCCGCAGGGGAGGAAAAAGTCAAGACGACAAAGGCAAAGGAAGCAGAAATCCATATCCTGGAGATGTTTTTATACTTTATTTGAGTCTGATGCCTGTTGGGCAATCTGTTTCCAGTCGCTCTTGGATAAGAAAGCTATGAGCCTTGTAAAACGGGTTTTGACTTCTTCAAAAACGGCTTTGTAATCCAGTTCAGTTTCCTCCCTGGCAGCATTTTCCATCTGTTTGGCCAGTTCTGCAATTTTTGCCGCTCCGATGGTGGCTGAGGCTCCTTTTAGAGAATGAGCGTAAAACTTTATCTCTTTGATGTCGTTCTTTTCTACTGCTTGTTCCAGTAACTCCAGTCTTGAAGTATTATCCCTCAGGAATACCGGAATTATTTCATCTATCAGCTCCTCATCTCCAATTCGCTCAAGAAGCAATTGATAATTCAGTTCAATTTCGCCTCCGTCGTTAGAGCCGGATTCTTTCTGATTCGGCGGTTGTTTTATGGTATCTTGTACCGGAGCAGGAACAGGTTTTGAGGGTTGCTTTTCACCGCTGACGGCAAGATATTTGGCCAGTGTTTCAGTAAGTTTCTTTCTGTCTATCGGTTTGGTAAGATAATCACTGCACCCGGCGGCAAAACATTTTTTGTCATCGCCCTTCAT
>JAQTQF010000201.1 GCA_028712345.1 Phycisphaerae bacterium
GGCCGTTCATCAGGTTTACATAGTGAGAGCCGGTAGAAGAACGATACCACAGCAGGTCGGTTGTGCCATTGGCATCAAAATCACCGACGCCGATAATCTCAAGGCCGTCGCCGTTACCGCCAAGATAGTTATATGAGCCTTTTGTCGTGCCGTTCATCAGAGTTACATAATGAGAGCCGGTAGAGGAACGATACCACAGCAGGTCGGTTTTGCCGTTGCCGTCGAAATCACCGCTGCCGACTACTGCAAGACCGTCGCCGTTGCCGGCAAGATAGCTGTATGCCCCTTTGGTCGTGCCGTTCATCAGGGTTCCATAATGAGAGCCGGTAGAGGAACGGTACCAAAGAAGATCACCCTTACCATCTGCGTTGAGATCCGGCTTGACCACGACCCCCACGGTATTTGTAGCAAAACTCCAAACAGTGCCCGTGGTAGTTCCGGTTGCGTTTACCGTATCAATACGCCAGTAATAGGTTGTATTATCCGTAAGTGTACCGGGGTCATAAGTTGTGCCCGATTGATTTCCCTGACTTGTGCCGGGGCTGGAAGTGCCGAAATAGACATTATAAGAAGTAGCGTTAGTTCCAGCAGTCCAGCTCAGGGTGGCATTAATGCTGATATTCGCAGCCGAGGTTGCCGGGCTGGGGCTGGATGCCTGGCCGGGCAAAGGCGGAGAAGCCGTTATAGTGGTCTTGCCGGTATTGGTAGTATCATAATCATAATTCAATGTACCATCACCGCTGTAAGCAGTAATCCAGCCCTCAGATACATAGGTAGCAATGGTAGCTGTCTCATCGCCATCGAGAATCAGCGTACCGCCGCTGAAGTCCAGCAAGGTGGTAGGAGTATCTCCTCCATCTGGTACTACCGTACCGCCATGTCTCATATCAAGATCGCCTGTAACATTAATAGTTCCACCGCTAAGGTATCCCAGACCGCTGCAGGTCGAACCGCTGGCGACTCTCAAATCACCGGTTACATTGATAGTTCCGTCTGTCATATACAGCCATCCGTGGGTATCCGTGCTGCTGTTGCCGTATCCAATAGCAAAATAGTCGCCGACAGTAACAGTGCCGCCGTTCATATAGAACTTGCCCCATCTGTTGGATGTGCTGGAAGCACCGATGCGGAAATAGTCTGCTGTTGTCAGTGTGCCGCCATTGAGAGTTACACTTGCAAAATTCCCCGGTACATCAGCCTGGGAATCGCCGCCAATCTCAAACTGATAAGCCGCAGCATCTCCGTTTTCGATTATCGGCATATAACTGGTGTTCATATGAGTTTGATAAGTTCTCGTATTGCTCGTATCTGTCAAACTCGGAACAACGACTTCATCCCAGTTATTTGGGTCAAACCAATCACTGCTGGCAGCAGATGTCAGCCAGTCATTGGATGCCGAGGCCGTACTAATTAATGCTAACGATAAAACCACTAAAAATACCACTTTTTTGCACATAATAACATCCTTAGCTAATCTTTAGTCATTATAGTTTCAGGACATATGCAACTACATTAGGATGAAATACAATTTTCGCATCCTAATCACATTTTCCAAGACAACTATTCGCTAAGCCGACTGAAAATAACAGCAAAGCCGACATTTTCACTTTTCCTCTGCCATCCAGCTATACATCGTACTACAACAGATGATTTCTTACACATCGACACACCCTATCTGTACTATAGAATACATAACAAATTGGACAGATACAAACTGGTGCTAATCAACTGCTTGCTAACTGGTTATAGGGCTTCTATCGACTTTTTTTTCGCATTGTTTTAATTATTATAAGCTGCAATTAGCTAATCTCTCAAAAATCGATTACGCAGATTCGATATATTTACTTAATCCCTCTATTTTAAAGTGGTTATGACATCAAAAAAATATAATATAATTTGAGATATATTTTTTAGTGCATTATGGAACCAACAACACAATGGCGCTATTTTTTTCAAAAAATATTTGAAAATAATGTTGAATGATTTTTTAAGTCCTATAACTAACACTAAAGAAACAGACTACGGTACTATATTGACGACGGAAATAAAGAACTTACAATGGTGCTTTGTAAATATTATGAGGCCTCCCGTTATAGTTGCCGCCGGAAAGTCTGCGTAGTAGCATATAGAACTATGTCAAAGAGGTAATAGACAGACGAAAATTGCGTTGGTATGCGACTGGCTGACAGGGATGCGCGGAGGAGAACGCTGCTTAGAGGCAATGTGCGAGCTTTATCCTGATGCTGATATTTTTACGCTCGTACACAGGCCGGAATATATATCAGAAACGATAGAGTCTCACAAAATATATACATCATTTATTCGAAACCTGAGCAAAAATATTAACGGGTTCAGAAAATATCTGCCGCTCTTTCCTTATGCTATCAGGAAATTTGATTTAAGCGGCTATGATTTTGTTATGAGTTTTAGTCATTGTGTTGCTAAAGATGTCGCCGTCCCGGCGGGAATTCGGCATATCTGCTATTGCCATACTCCGATGCGATATGCCTGGAATATGCGGAATTCATACCTAAGCAAGCTAAGCATGCCAAAACGGCTGTTGGCTGGATATTTGCTGAATTTGCTCAAAAAATGGGATCGCAAAACCTCTGCCGGTGTAACGAGTTTTATCGCGAACAGTAAAAATGTTCAAAGGCGAATAAAGGATGCTTACGACCGTGATTCAACGGTGATTTACCCGCCTGTTGACTGCAGCCGTTTCATTCTTTCCAAACAGGACGACGGTTATTATCTGATAGTTTCAGCTTTAGTCGAATATAAACGAATTGATTTGGCGGTGGAGGCTTTTCGGGATTTTGGCCGCAAACTCATAATCGCCGGAAACGGAAGCAAACTGGCCTATCTTAAAAGTATAGCCGGCAAAAACATACATTTTATTAACAATGTTAATGACATCCAGGTTGCCGAGTATATGCAAAAATGTACCGCTCTGATATTCCCCGGCGAAGAGGATTTCGGTATCACACCCCTTGAAGCACAGGCCTGCGGCAAATCGGTAATTGCATTCGGCAGAGGCGGTGCTCTCGAGACGGTCTGCGGGCTGGATAATCTTATGCCGGGACAATCGGGAGCAACGGGAGTATTCTTTTACGAACAAAATGTTTCGTCTTTACAGCAGGCTATTCTTAAATTCGAAGAAAGACGCAATGAAATCAGCCCACAGGTTTGTCGAGAAAATGCTTTGAGATTTGACCGCCCCCTCTATCAGAAATCTATCCAAAACTACATTCAATCAGTGATCAATAGATAACTCCAAATGGTATTATCTTTTGCGTTGGGAAGTTTATAATTATGTTGCATGTTTTTCTATTTCGCTCAGATAAGTAAGCGTTCTTTCGAGCTGGTCAGTAAGGTGTTTTAGTTTGAGCATAGTTTTAACGCGCGTCATCAGCTCCAATTTATTTATCGGCTTGCTTAAAAAATCGTCCGTGCCGGAGTCTATCGCCCTTTCGATATCGCCAAGCTCGTTCAGTGCCGTTACCATAATAACCGGAACAGCCGCGGTGGCAGGATTGTTTTTTATCCTCCTGCAGACTTCAAAACCGCTCATCTTCGGCATCATCACATCGAGCAAAACCAAATCCGGCACTGATTTTTTCATTATATCAAGGGCTTCTATGCCGTCCTTTGCAGGGATGGTCTGGCACTCTATATCTTCCAGATATGCCTGAAGCAGTTCGAGGTTCTGCGCGTTATCATCAACGACAAGTATCGTTGCTTCCTTCGTGTTCGGCTCAATCATCTTTTTCTGTTTTGTCACAGTTTTTGTCATCGCTGTTTTTTCTCCATATTTTTTAGCCACCAAGACACAAAAAACAATCTAACTATCTTTTCCCGGCGTCT
>JAQTQF010000202.1 GCA_028712345.1 Phycisphaerae bacterium
AATATGCACAATTAAAGACTTGTTGAGTCTGTTATGTATGATAATCAGCGTTAATCGTTACATAGGCTTTGCTTAGATCGCAGCCATAGCAGAAGTCGCTGTGCTTTCCTGCCCCTAAATTTATCGTAATTTTATGCTCTTTCTGCTTTATGACTTTTGAAACTTTTTTCGGGTCGAATTTTACCGGCCGGCCGTTTTTGAAAACAACTGTGTTTCCGAGCGAGCAGGAGAGTTTATTGGGGTTGATTTTTACCCCGCAGCTTCCGACCGCGCAGATAATTCTTCCCCAGTTCGGATCGCCCCCGTGTATCGCGCATTTTACAAGAGCGTAATCGGCGACCGCCCGCGCCGCCTTTACGGCTTCGGTTTTTGACGCTGCGCCGTTTATAATAACGGTAAACATTCGAGTTGCTCCCTCGGCGTCGAGCGCCATTTGTTTCGCAAGGTCGGTGCATAAATCTGAAACGGCGGCAGAGAATTTTTTATATCGCAGGTCTGTCTTGTTTATGATTTTGTTTTCCGCAAGGCCTGAAGCGAGAATAATCGCGGTGTCATTTGTGCTTTGATGGCCGTCAACGGTGAGTTTGTTCAGCGATTGGCCGACAGCGTTTTTTAACGCCGTCTGGAGCAAGGGCTTTGTTATGTTCGCATCGGTTGTGATAAAGCACAAAGTTGTCGCCATATTGGGAGCTATCATTCCCGCACCTTTTGTCGTGCCTGCGATTTTGATTTCCGCTCCGCTGATGTTTATGGTTTTAAACGCCTGTTTGCATTTCGTATCGGTGGTCATAATGGAATGTGCGAAATCGTCGCCCGCTTTTGGACTGTTTGCCAGTTGAGCCGCGGCCAATATAATGCCCGTCGTAACTTTTCCCATAGGCAGTTGATGACCGATGATGCCCGTCGAAGCGATGAGAACCTGATTGGGCTTTGCATCGACTAATTGAGCGGCGGTTTTGCACATTGTCTCGGCGTTTTTGATGCCCGGTTTTCCCGTACAGGTGTTGGCATTGCCGCTGTTTACAACGACCGCCTCGATGGATGCTGATTTGCCGTGTTTTTTGCATATTGTAACTGCCGCCGATACGACTTTATTTGTCGTAAAGACCGCCGCTGCCTTTGCGCCGGTAGGGCAGGAAATTATGCCGATATCTTTGTTGCCGCTTTTCTTTATTCCGCAGCTTATCCCTGCCGCGAGAAATCCTTTTGGTCCCGTTACTGTCGTATTTTTCATTTTATCTTTCCTTGCCGTCTTGTGCTGTTCCCGTTTTCAATGTTATTCTTGCTTTTAATCTGTTATGGCAACCCCTAAAAACTTGTCCTCACAAAAGTGGGGATGTCATTGTGAGGAGCGTAACGACGAATCAATCTCTATTATTGTTTCAAAAAACGAGATTCTTCCCCCGCCTTCGGCGGGCTCAGAATGACAAGTCGCATTTTTAGAGATTCCATTATATTTTTAATTAAAGTGTTTTCGTATTCTTACTTCTCACATCGTCAAGATTTACAGGGCCGTTCGTCAAAATTCCCTTCATTGCAAGAGCCCTGAATTTTTCCGACGGGTCGTAAAACGACAATGCCGTATCGACGGTATTTACCATTATGCCCGGTTTGTTCGGTTCCAGTTGTTTTACAATTTCGCCGTCCGGCTGAATAAAACACGATGGATACGGAGCTATCGGTCCCGATGAATTTGCCATACTGACCCAGAAATAATTCGTCGCAGCGTGGCACTGCATCGTTTGCCTGATTATATGCCTGTGTACGCTCTGCTCGGTTTGCCTGGCGTTATAAAAAGATTGAATGACGCACTGGACATTCATCTTTTTCAGTTCCCTGTATATTTCCGGAAATCGCAAATCGAAGCAGATAAGCAGGGCACATTTGACGCCGTTAATCTCAAAGGTTACGACCCTGTTGCCCGGCGTATAATGTTTTAAATCTCTTTCCGTGCCGAACCGTTTGTCGTATCTGTTCTCAATTTGTCCGGCCGGATTTATTAGATAAAGACTATTATGCGGCTTATTCGGTTCTGTCAGTCGGTGAGTACTGCCGAGGACAACCCACAGCTTCAGTTTGCCGGCCAAAGAAATGATTTTTTTGGTTTCTTCAGCAAGCCTCTGCCAATCGTAACCTTCGAGACTGTCAAAATCAGCCCCTGCATAACCGCTTAGTGCGCATTCAGGAAAATGCACGATATCGGCGCCAAGTCTTTTGGCTTTACGCAGAAAGTTTTGAATAATTTCTGCATTCCACCCGACTTCGCCGCTTACGGCAAACTGACAGGTCGCAATTTTTAAAATTCCTTCAGCCACAGAGCTTTTCCTTTTTTACTTTTTATTGCAGCCACAGAGCTCGCAGAGTTCACAGAGATTATTTTAAAATTATTTTCTGATAGCCGTCCTCTATCTGTGAGAAGTCAAAATTCAAAACTATTTTTTTAATTGTTCTATATTTTTTTCTAAGTTTATAAGCTGCTCTTTCAGTTCCGCCAGCTTTACTCTCGTTTGTTCGACAAATTCCGGCTTTGCTCTCGATACGAAATTTTCGTTGGCGAGTTTGGACTCAAAAGATTTTATGCCGACCAGAATATCGTCCTTCTGTTTTGTAAGTCTCTTGGTTTCCGCCTCTGTGTCGATAATATCATTTACGAATATCTGAATCTGCTCGACAATACCCGCCGCGGCGGTTTGCGGTTTTTGCGCATCGGGCGAAGCGGAAAAACTATCAAGTCCCGCACGGTCGCAAACCAGAGCCGCATTTTTATTAAGAATCTCAGCGACATCCGCCGGCGCGTTTGCCGAGGCGGCCAATTTCCTGTTAGGCGCAACTGCGTATTTATTCCTGATTTCACGAATGACCCGAACAACTTCCTGAACATCGGTTATTTCATCTTCAATTTCAGGGTCGACAAATTCATCCAACTCTCTCGGCCAGGCCGCGATAATCAGCGCATCGGCGCCGGCGAGTTCTTTTGTGCCCTTAAGGCCTCTTTTCGGAACTACTTCATTGAACTTCTGGAAAATCCCTTCGGTAATAAACGGTATAAACGGATGCATCAGCCGAAGGGTACTGTCTAGCACGAATGCCAGAACATTTTGTGCGGTCTGTTTTTGTTTTTCGTCTCTCATCCTCGGCTTGGACCATTCGAGATACCAGTCGCACAAATCGTTCCAGAAGAACCGGTAAATCGCCATCAGCGGCTCGCTGAATTTGAATCCGTCCCGCATTTTGGTAACTTCTTTTACCGTCTGAGCCAGTTTTGAAAGTATCCATTTATCGGTAATATCAATTTGCCCCGGCTCGAACGCCTTGAAATCCATTCCCTCAAGATTCATCATAGCGAATCTCGACGCGTTCCACAGTTTATTGCAGAAGTTCCTGCCGATATCGAATTTTTCGCTCGTATTTTTCCCGTCCGCGTCCTTATTAACCGGCAGTCTTACATCCTGACTTTCCGTAGTCATCTGGCAGAGGCTGAACCGCATCGCATCTGCGCCGTAAGTATCGATAATATCGATTGGGTCGATACCGTTGCCTTTACTCTTGCTCATTCGCTCGCCGTTGCCGTCGAGAATCGTCGGATGAATAAACACATCGCTGAAAGGCGCCTCGCCCATATTCTCCAGCCCCATCATAACCATTCTCGAAACCCAAAGCGTGATAATATCGCGAGCCGTCACGAGCGTGCTTGTCGGATAGTAAAATTTCAACTCCTCCGTCTCCTCCGGCCAGCCAAGCGTGCTATGCGGCCACAATGCAGACGAAAACCATGTATCCAAAACATCCTCGTC
>JAQTQF010000203.1 GCA_028712345.1 Phycisphaerae bacterium
AGTCAAAACTGGCGCTTAATCCGTGTTTACTCAACTCAGGGTTGATGGTGTTTAACAATGCGTCTTCGGATGCGTATTTTGATTTATATTGAAGATTTGTTTTGTCTTTTACGACTGTGGGCAAATTTGCCTTAAAATTTGACATTGCAATATTATAGGCCTTGCGCGCCTGATTTGCTTCCCACCTGGATTGAAGCTCCATCAGCTTTTCCAGCCGGTCAAGGTCGGCACCCTGATTTATAGCTATATTCAAAAGCGTTGCCGGTGTAGCCGGAATTGATTCCGGTGCCCATGCTTCGTTTTTTGGTACAACTATTTCCTTACTTGATTCGTTTTCCATTATAAATCACCCGTTCTTTTCTCTGCCTCTTGCAGTGTTAATTCAAGTTCTGCCATTGCCTGTTGATATATTGCTTTTGCCTCCTGTGTTTTCAGCGCAGGACTTGGATTATTTGTTTCATTAAAAGTTGCAATCCAAGCCAACAATTTTTCTTTATCCGGCAATCTTGCTGCTTTCTTTTCTGCTGCGATTTTTGCGATCCGTTCCTTTTCGGCTTGCTCCTCGGCATCGCGTTTTGCTTTTTCTTCCGCTTCTTTAATGGCTTTCTCGGCTGCTTCTTTTTTTGCCTTTTCCAGTTCTTCTACTCGTTTCTTCTCGTCCTCAATACGCTGTTGCTCTCTGGCGGCAGCCGCCACACGCTTATTTTCTTCGTCAATCAGCCGTTGCTTTTCTTTTTCGATCTTCTCTTCGGCTTCTTTGATCTTGCGCTCTTTCTCAGCCTGTTTTTCGGCAATTGCTGCGAGACGCTTTGATTCAGCTTCCTGTTCTTCCTTGATGTTAGCGAGGCGTTCCTCTTCTGCAATTTTAGCCGCTTTCTCATCGGCAATGCGCTTGTTTTCGGCATCGACAAGCTTTTGAAACTCACCGCAAATTACCTCAAACTGTTCGTCATTACATGTTTTTGCTAATGGGGAGGGGACAGTATATCCTGCCGGAGCAAAGGGCAATAAGTAATTTTGACCATTGAATGTACAACCAATAGAAAAGAGATTGTCGATCCTGGCCTGTATCCGTGCCGCTTCTTTTTCTTCGGCTTCTCTTTTTTTGCGTTCGATTTCGTGCAAAACGATATTTTCCTGCTCGGTAAGATGATCTTCTACCGGCTCCAATAATGCCGTTAATCTTTTCGCTTCGGCATCAACGTCGCGCCCATATTTAAGCGCTTTTTCCTTGTACTTCTTCCGCTCTTTCTCTATTGCCGTTCGGTGTTTAACAACGTCAAGACGAGCTTTTCGGACGATCTCATAATTCGCCTTGTCGTCTACTCCAGTAACTTTCAATGGCAGATAAGCATCTGCTATTTTTTTAATCACTGCCTCGTTTACATCGTAAATAACTAAATCATAAGTGTTATTTTCCATCATTGATCCCCTTCCTTCTTCGGTTTCCAGCAAGCGCACCACTCGTAATCATGTGGCCTCCTGTTTTCCTGCCTGTACACCCAGCATGTGCGCTCTCTGCGCTTACGGCAATTCCCACAGGATTGACCGGCCATTTTCTTTTTCATCACACGCACCTTTCATTGATAAGTTCTTTTAAATATTCCGCCTGTGACCGTGCCTTGATAAAACTTTCAGGCGTTCCAATGGTCAACAGACGGTTAATCTCATCCATTGTTTCCTTTATATCATCCCGGAATGACTGTTCTCGGTCAGCTTCTTCCATATCCCGATCATGCTGGGATAAGTCTCTGGCTAAGCTCATTTCATATTCCTCAAACTTTCTTTGCTCAGAAAAACATGGGCGGTTGACTTATATTGTTTTCTTACCCGTTGAACATGAGTAGGACTACAACCAACTATTCGTGAAACGGTTACGGCATTCGGACACCATGCCATTTCAATAATGGCCTTGACCTTGTCGGTGTCCTTATGAACTTTGTTTTTTGTTCTTGTTGCCCAATTCATTATCGGTTATATTCCTTAACGTCTTTTTCTTCTTCGGCCATTATCGCGTCTCGTTTTGCTCGTTCGTCAGATAACCTTAATTCTAAGGACAATATTTTTTGATTAGACCGATCTAACGCATAGGACTTTGCGGAAAGGAAAGTCGGAAAATAACATTCATAAGATGATATTTTATTTACTCTTCCTCTTTTCCCATTAATTTTGATAGTTTTGTCTGTTTCTTTTTCAACAGATACAGGTGAAAAATAATTTCCGCCGCATTTAATACCAGAAAACCTAAACCAATTTTCCATTATTACTTACCTTTCGTCTTTCTCCCCTCCACACATCTTTAATCACCGGAACAATTACCCTCATGTAGCAAGTGATAATCCCGCCAACCAAAACCCCAAAAATAAACATTTCTAAAATCATTTTATTTCCCCTTTCAAGGAGGCGGTGCGCCCCGTGAAGAGCGCACCCTTTCGTGGATGAACCATAATACTATGAACGCTCCAGATTTAATGCTATGGCTCTGGATTGCCAGCTTGAGTTAATCTCTTTAAAGACTCCCGGCTCGTAGCGGGGAGTCTATGAAAAAATTAACTGGCGTTGAGGCCGGAGCTACATAATATATTTATAACAATCGGTTTTACATCTTCGAAACATATATATCATCACCTCCTTTAAATTTATTTTGTACGGGCTTTATTGACAATCTCTCTGCAACTCCCCCGTAGTGTCATCTTTGCAGTTCATCCGGTAGCTAACCGGAAACTCGGTATAGAACGCGGCAAGATAATCTATGTGTGCTGCGCTCTTTTACAGGTTCGAGGGCTTTTTTATTTAGCTCTTCCTCATCTTTGCCAGTGCCTCAGTTAAATCCATGCTGCGCGTGTAGGCCACTCCTCTGATTTCTCGCGCGTTCTACATTCTGGTGACCGTGGCCGGATTTGATACCGACTTGGGGAACAAGCTAATGAATAGCCCGGTTCTGCCCCAACCGCTTACAAGTAGATGCACCTACTGTCATCTTCGTGCGTGTCCATCCAACGCCGCACGGCCATAATCTTTATTTACCCTTTGCCTTTGCCTTTTCGATTGCTGTTTTTGCATCAATGAGCACACGCCACGGCATTAAGTTGTGCTTCTCCGCGCTGATGGAATCACTATCGTCGTAGTGATATCCAACCAATTCTTCCAGGGACGCCAAAAGATCACCATGAACATTACACGCTGTAATAATTGCCTGTGCCGTCTTATAATCGTCCTCGCCCAATGCCTTGTTGATTGTAGCAAGAATTTTCCCGTTCGCATCGCAAACGCAAACCGTCGTATCACTTCCCTTTATCTGTAGTGGCGTGTTCATTCTGCCTCCTTTGCCCGGCTAAGTTATATAAAAAACTATCGCAGGTCACGTTCGCACGTGCGTAATATTTTATTTATCTCTTCAATAACAGACAGCAATTTATCATTTATTTTGTTTTGACTGTCTGGGCTACCATCTCCCGTTTGGATAGCATCGCGTAACTGGTCTATTAATAAGTCTATTCTGTTTTTCATGCTTTATTGCTCCTTGCCCGGCCAGCTCCGGGCTGCGTCATCTCGGTAATTGTTAATAGTTCCCATTATGTCGCTGGTACACAATGGCGTCGCCGCGTAGATGTTAAAGTTCTGTTCTGTTAAGACAGTTGTCGATGTTATCTAAACACCGCTGAATTTCTTTTAATTTACTTCGCAGTACGTCAAATAATTCTGGATATTGGCGTTGGGGAGTGGGGGTTTTTTCGCCACATGGCTCGACCTTTCTTTCCGGCATCATTACAGTTGATAATTTATCGATT
>JAQTQF010000204.1 GCA_028712345.1 Phycisphaerae bacterium
CAGCATACATAGGCGATTTTATCTCTGCGAAGATTGCGCTCGGCCCTGGCGATTTGCGCCTTTATCGTCTCGGCAAGAGCAGGCAGTTGGCTCATCGCTTCGTTAAGAGCGACAACCGCTTCTTTGTATCGGGCCGCATCGTAATAAGTTTCCCCGATTTCGAGCATCGCTTCCTGAGCTTCACTGTGACCGGCGTAATTTTTTCGCAGCCTCATATAAGCCTCAACGGCTTTGTCAGGATTGCGCAAACGGTACTGATTTGCCAGCCAGTGCTGCATTACCGGCGCTATGTTGCTGTCGGGATACTCATTGATTAAAGATTCGATTTGCCCGAAGATTTTGTTTTCTTCTTCCGGTATATCTTTCTTTCTGGCGTATTCAATAACTTTGATTCGTTCAAAACTTACCAGCGGCTTATATTCGTAATCACAATACGCGGCTATATACTTGATTCGCTGGTTTGCCAGCGGAACAAAGGTGCTGTCGGGATATTCTTTTACTAAACGGTTATACCACAGCAGAGCCTTTTCAAAATCGAAAAGTTTTCCGTCATAAATATCGGCTATCGCAAAATATGCATCGTCAATTTGAAAACTGCCCTTATTCGTTTCAATAAATCCAAGATATGCCTTTATGCTTTGCTCATACGCCCCCTTATCCGCAAGCCGTCTGCATTCCTCGCAAGTCCTTTTTTGCTTGAGAGGCGGCTGTTTTAGAGCAATCTCTTTTCCTTCTTCATCGACAAAAACGGCACGGGCTGATTCGACATCCCTATCGATACGAACCGCTCCGCTCTTATTTGCAGTATCAATTCCGAAATATCGTATGCCGTCAATTTCCGCATCTTGTATTCCTTTGCCGTTCACCGCCGCAAATGCCGCAGGCTTTGTCGGATGCTGTTTATTGTGAGCGAGCAGAATCGAATGCAGGGCGGTTTCTGATATTTTTTCAGGTTCAAGCTCGCCGATAATCTCCGGCGAATTTATTATTATACCTATGGTATGAGCTGCCGGAGTGTCGAGCATATCACTGAGTTTTGCGGTATCGTTGAGCCTGTTTATAAAGATAAGCCTCAAACCGCCCCAGTCGAGTTTCCACAAATCATCACCGTTGTTTTGGGTCTTGCCCGCAGTTGCCCTCAGAAACGGTGAATCGGCGCCATCGAGGTTGTAAATCGGAACATAGGCTCGTACGCTCGAAAACTCCTCGGCGTTCTGTTTGGATTGACCGGCCAGAGAAATTATGAATTCTGCCGATTCAGACATTGTCAGAGATATAATTCTGTCGGAAACATTGCCCCATACGATAAGAAATGAAAACGGGTCGTTTGCCGCCGGCTGGGTTTGGAACTGAAACCGGCTTTCTGAATTTTCGAGCCAGTATGAATAACGGCTCGCAGGATGCAGGCCGGTAAGAACGATTTCGTGTAATTTGGATGCGCCAAAGACTTCTGTTGCCGACAGCGGGGCAATCTTGCCGCCGGCGGGCTGATAAAAAACCCGCCCCTTATACTCTTTTTCGCTAAGCCAGGCGACGGTGGCCTGTGAAGAAGTGATATTTAAGATTTCCGGCGTTACATCCGGCCCCGTTGTGCTGCGGCGAGATTTGAGAATTACAAAAACGCCGACTGCGGCGATTATCAGGATTATCAGCCATAATTTACGCATATACATAACGCTCCCAAAAAACGACCCCCGATAAGTTCATTATCAGGGGTCGGCTGTTATTTTTCAACTATTTTTTTAATGGCCTATGTTTACTATTTGCGTTTTGGAAAATCCTGAGGTATTTGGCCGCGGAGCATTTTGCCGCCCTGACCGACCAGCCATAGATAATAATCACTGCCTTTGTCTTTTCCAAAGGTGAGGAATTTCGATTCGCCGACAGGAGGATTGTTTGTACACTTGAAGATAGCCGTTCCTTCGTCAACTTCATCGAACATTGCCTGATAAATCATTGTTGCGCCGAGCTTTTTAGCTTCGACATACTGCTTCCATAAAAATCTGCCGTCCAATCGCGGTATCTGGTCGAAAGACTCAGAATTTTTTTTCATATTACCCCAACTGAAGCCCGGATAGACTACCGGAATATACTCCTTGCCGTTCTTTTTGCACCATTCCATATCCCGCAGCCAGACGCGATTATAGGCAAATTCGTTTACATCTTCCATAGTTCTGACTCGTCCCACCATCCAGGGGCTTACGATATCAGCATTAAGAACGATGTCGTGCAGATTAATATCATCGATACAGTCATTTCGCAGCGTTCGCCAATATGTTGGCAGACCCAGCATTACGGTATTGCCGCCGTATCGCTTGTCATTCTTGAGAAAGTCAACCAATGCCGCACATTCCTGCAGCGTATAACTGCGTCCTTCAAACCCGATGCCCCAGACAGCCACAACAGGTTTGCCGTTGTGGTGCAAATAGGCCTCATCGGCAGGGTCCTTAGTGAGCTTCATTTTATCGACAAGCATCTTCCAGTCTTCGATAACCAGACGAATCTGGTCCTTGCGAAGACCTGAAATATCATACATTACCGCATAGGCTCTGCCGTTGAGGTTTGCCGCTCCCCGGCAGTTAGCGAGGACTGTATTAGCGTGTAAAAGCTGGGTTTCCGTAAAAGTTTCAACGACGAATCGCTGGATAAACGCTCCGTCAATTCCGTAGTCAGCCATCCATTTAAAGTGCCGATTTACGGTTTTCGGGTGCATAGAGCTGAAAACATACGCCGTACTTCCGTCGCCGTGCTTAAAATCTGTCGGGAATTTTTCATCTGCGTCGTATTCGCTCATATCCGGCCAAAGGTCTATATGACAATTGCCGGGCTCGAAAGTACCCTGTCCCCAATGGAACCAGCCTCTATAAGAACCGTCGGATGGGCAGGTAAACCAGCCCTGATAACCGCAAAAAACCTTGCCGATCATTGTGTTTATATCGGTGCCTTTAACGCTGTTTCCGTCATAAGGTTTTAAGGTTTTTTCGATTACCTGGATACGGGTAAGATTGAAAGAGTCCCTCTCCGGCAGCCGCTCAAGACCTGCCGCGTTGCACAAAGCCGCCGAAAGAGAGCACACAAGCAACACAGCAACAAATATTATTGCCAGATATCTTGTTCTCATATCTCAACATCCCTTCAATCTTGTACCAATATTATCATTGAGATTACTTATACTCCGGCCTGGGCACTTTCAGCGGGCGCATCCTTTTCATTGGCCGGCGGCAGTTTAGTATACCAGAAGAAATACAATCCTGTCATCGAGACAACAAACAATATGCTCGTATAACCTAATGCTTTCCATTGTCTCACCATAGCCTGCATAGGCATAAATAGAATGCTTATCAGCCATCCGAGAGCAAAAGGTATCGAGATGATATCATAAAAATGCTCGCGTTTGATTGACTTCCTGACTTCCGGTCCGAAAGAGTGTTTAAGCGGACCCCAGGCACCAAACGGACGAGTCTTTTTATAGAAATTCTCAAGAACCTTCCGGTCTGTCGGTTTGGTTATATATGTTCCTATAACCGCACCAACAATTCCGGTGCCGAGTACATACGAAAACTGATACCATTCAAACAGGTCGGGCCAGAAGTGGTATTGCACAAAGGCTGCTGTCATTCCGACAATCATTCCTATGCCGTAACCGCCGGCGTTGAATCGCCACCAGTACAGCCTAAGTATGCCTGGCACGGCAAAGCCCGCTCCCAGGCCGCCCATAACCCAGCCCCATATCTGATTGATGCTGGTTGTATAATACGCCATCGTGAAACTTGCAACGACCAGCA
>JAQTQF010000205.1 GCA_028712345.1 Phycisphaerae bacterium
AGGCATCGTAACGACTACAGCCAGCAAAAAGCGCAACCAGAAATCAGGCTGCAAAATAACTTTTGCATCATCCAAGTTTTTCATTATTCTCACTATTATTAAACCTCCTCCTGGGGGGTGTTAATAATAAAACCTCCATGTGCAAGCACTTATCGGTGTTAATATGTTAATTTTAACAAAATAGGTAAGATTGTCAAGATAATATGTCATTTTTAACACTGAAAACGGGATTTTTAGCAAAAATTAAAATCTGTTTCTCATTAACCCATCGCTATAAACAGGATAATCATTTTAGGGCGTTTATTTACGGACCTAATAAACAGAAAAATAGAATTAAAGAGCCATAATGGCTATATTTTTCAGGATAGAAACTTGTGAATTTGCAAAAAATTCAGACCGGCTCTGTTATCTAACCGAGGTGTTTGATATGTTCATTTTTGCTGGTTCGAGAAGGAAATCATAATTTGCCTCGCCCTCTTCGGGATTGAAAATTGGTGACTGGGCCGGTGCGAAACCGTCAGCCTGAACTTTTAGCTTCAATTCGCCAGGCTCTGAAATTACAAACTGATATTTGCCATCGGAAAATGTCAGGGGCATATAATCCTGCCATAAAACATCTGTAGCCTCTCCCTGATAAATTCCCCTTACAAGCTTGAAAATCTTTACCGGCTCATTTGTATCGGCGCTCTTTACCGTACCGGCTATTTTAAATGATGGAAGAAGAGTTATTACATAATCGTTTTCACTTTTCATCGCAAAGGCAGGGACACTAAGGTAGTCCTGTTTTGAAAAAGAAAATATAACCTCATCGTCCGGAGCGACGGGGTATTCAAAAAAACCATCGGCACCCGTCTTTGTTTCAAAATTTATAATGTTTGAGTTTTGCCAGGATTCGACATTAACATAAACCTCTTTTATAGCGATACCGTCAATATCAACAACCCTGGCACGAATGGTACCGGCCTGTTTGAGCCGGAAAAACATCGGCGGCATATTCGGATGAACCGTAACGCTCTGAATCTGCGGAGCAGCCAAGGCATACTGAACGCTGAATGTTTCCGTACCTGCCGGAACATTATCGAATTTAAACCAGCCTTCGTCATTGCAGTCCGTAATACTCCTAAAGTCCGATTCGCCTCTTGCAACCGCAGCCGTGACAGGCTTGTTTTCCCAATCAAGCACCCTGCCGGTAACAGCAATACCCTTTCGAAGAATCATAACATCCGAAAAACTTTCCAACTGTTCAACAATCGCAGCCTTTTCAGTTTCGGCATAATCGGGATGTTTAGCTGCAAGGGATACCTGAACGGCGTCCTGTGGAAACAGCGGACATCTCCAGAAACCGTTTGCATCAGTTTTAAAAAAAACTTCCGTATCAATGGAAATCATATCGAAGTCGATTTCATCAACCCGCAACCTAACCTCGGCGTCTCCGAGAGGTTTGCCCAGTTCACTTCTGACTATACCGCCGACTTCTATAACCGGCGGCATTTTGAAAATGACTTCCTGCGGTATGGACATAGAACGACGGCTGTTAAATTTCATAGGCGCATAGCCCTGTTTTTTGGCGCTTATCTGAAACCAGTTCGCACCCTGCTGCGGCATCGCCAGAAAACACTGTCCCTTTTCATCGGTTTGTGCATTTACTACATCATTTTCTCTATTTGTACGAAATTCCAACGCCACTCCAACGAGAGGCAAACCTGTTTTTTTGTCAATTGCGGTAACCAAGAGATTTTTTGCCTGCTGTGGCGCAACAGCCTGTTCGGAAGCGTTTGCCTCGGTTGGCAAAGCTGCAAGCTGTAAAAAATCGGCGGCATTTGAGTTTGTAATTTGTGCAAGAAATTTTGCAGCGAGCAGCCTGGCTGCTAAATCATCGCTCTTAAGTATTTTAAAAAGTTCGATCGCATTGTTTTGGTCGGCCAGTTCCTTTATTTTTTCAAGTCTCGATTTCCCATATTCTTGTGACAAATCAGCTTCAGCTACCGACGGCACTTCAATTTTGGCCGTCTGTACAAATATCGGAGTCGGATTTGAACAACAACGCCAAATAATAAATCCTGCGAATATCAGAATTAAAACGGCCATCGAAGAAAACAACCTTAATGGTAATTTTGTCGGTTCAGGGCTATTGAAAACAGAAAGTGTCTTTGCACGCAGTTTTTCTTTGTGGCCGGGGTCGAGGATAAAATCAATGCCGTTGGCATCAGGGTTTCGCCAGTTTGGATTTTTTTTCAGGAAGAGATTTATTTGTGCCTCAGCAGCATCATAAAGCCAGTCGAGAAAATCCGTTCTGTCGATGCCTCTGAACTTTGAGATATGTTTGGCGGCCCAGACAAATGTTTCGCTCGTAATATCTTCGGTTATTTGTTTCGAGCGAAGTCTGGTTGCGATATATTTAAAAACTTTTTCATAGTATATATCATAAAGAACGCCGAAAGCCGCGGCGTCCGTCATCGCCCTGTCAAGCAGAGGGTCGCGATTATTTTGGGAATCAGTTTTCGCCATATAGTTTAATATAATAACCGTTTTTGAGGAAAGCGACTACTGTCGTTTCAAAAAAAATCGTCTAACTTGTCATTCCGCACCCTTCGGCCTTACTCAGGGCAGGCTTGATGCGGAATCCGGTTTTAAAGTCTGGATTCCCGCTTTCGCGGGAATGACAGAGAGACGCAAGAATGACAAAAAGTTTATTTTCTGAAACAGTACTACATTTCCGAAATTCTCCGCCAGCTTCTGCCGTCTTTTTGGATAAGGGCATCGGCCTGTGGGAAACTTTCTGCCCCGGCAGAATAAAAATATGGTTCGCCATTCTGCTGCCGAGAGGCAAGAACCTTATCGACAAGTCCCCAGGCAAGTTTTACATCGTCTATTCTTGTAAACAGCGTCTGGTCGCCTGCCATACAATCGAGCAATAGTCTCTGATAGGCATCGGGCGGCTGGGAACCGAAAATTTCAGCATAATTAAAATCCATTGAAAGCGTACCCATACACAATTTGGCGCCGGGTCTTTTGGCCTCGAAAGAAAGACTGATGCCCTCCTGCGGCTGAATCTTGAGCACCAGAACATTTGCCGGCAGTTCATCAATACCGACAGATTTGAACATTATATGTGGGACTTTTTTGAAAACTATCGCAATTTCCGTAACACGGCGGGCAAGTCTTTTTCCGGTTCTCAAAAAGAAAGGCACATCGCGCCATCGCCAGTTATCAACGAATAACCTTGCGGCGGCGTAAGTTTCTATCGGCGATTTGCCGTCAACGGCTTTTTCCTGCCGATAGCCGCAAACTTTTTTGCCGTCAATTTCGCCCTGCGTATACTGTCCCATTACAACATCTTCGTTCCAGGGTTCGATACTAAACGGCCTGATGCTGCGCAGGAGCTGGACTTTTTCATCGCGAATGTGCTCGGCCTGAAACGATACCGGAGGCTCCATCGCAACAAGCGAAAGCATACTAAGCATATGATTTTGAAACATATCTCTAAACGCGCCGCTTTCGTCGTAATAACCGCCTCTTGCTCCAACGCCTCCGGACTCGGCTATGGTTATCTGAACATGGTCGATGTAATTGCGATTCCATATCGGCTCAAAGATGGAATTTGCGAAACGGAACATCAAAATATTCTGCACCGTCTCTTTGCCGAGATAATGGTCTATTCTGTAAATCTGTTCTTCGCTGAACCATTTGCTCAGACAATCGTTAAGTTCCGATGCGCTTTTCAAATCCCGTCCAAAGGGTTTTTCGACCACCAG
>JAQTQF010000206.1 GCA_028712345.1 Phycisphaerae bacterium
CCGCCCCTGTGCTGCGCCCGGTAGTCCTCAAGAATAGTCCGCTTCCCGAATCCGTTCTCGCAAACTGTAAGAAGCGTTGCTTGCTCACCGGATGCTCCCTCTCGCGCAACAACCATATCGACAACAGCATCGCCCTTGCGAAGTTTTATACCGATTACACCCTTAGCGCTTCTGCCCATCGTCCTCGCCTGCGATTCCTCAAAGCGAATCGCCATACCGTCCTTCGTACCGAGAACTATATGATCCTTCCCGCCCGTCAATGCAACACCTATCAAATCGTCGCTCGGCTCAATCTTTATCGCGATAATCCCGCTTGCCCGCGGATTGGCGTAAAGCGAAAGTGCTGATTTTTTAATCGTCCCGTCGCGCGTCGCCATCACAAGGTTTCTGTCGTCGAACTTATCGACATTGATAATCGATGTAACCTTCTGGTCGCCCAAATTCAAGAGATTGGCAATGCTCCTGCCCTTGCTCTGCCGCGAAAGCTGAGGAACATTATAAACCTTCAGCCAATAACACTTGCCCCTGTTGGTAAACACCATCAGATAATCGTGCGTCGATGCGACGAAAAGGCTCTCGATAAAATCGCCTTCCTTCGTATCCGAACCGATAATTCCCCTGCCGCCTCGGCCCTGTTTCCTATAAGTATCGATCGGCATTCGTTTGATATAGCCGGTGTGACTTACCGTAACAAGCACTTCCTCGTCAGCGATAAAATCTTCAATATCGAATTCTTCCGCTTCATCGGTAATTACGGTTTTCCGTTTATTGGCATATTTGCCTTTCAACTCGTAGAGGTCTTCGGTAATTATATCCAGCACAAGTTTTTCATCAGCAAGTATCGCCTCATAACCACTGATTTCATCTACGAGCCCTGCGTATTCTTTGCCGAGCTTCTCAACCTCAAGGCCGGTAAGCCGCTGAAGCTGCATCGTCAAAATCGCATCTGCCTGCGGGCCCGTCAGGAACTGGTCGCTCTTTACCGTCTGTTTAACAAACGCTTCCGGCAGCATTTTCCGCAGCGTCGCAGACTCCGGCAGACGAAGCGGTTTTTTCATAAGATTTGCTTTAGCCGTCGGTGTATCAGGCGACTTTTTAATAAGTTCGATTATTTCATCGATATCGCTTACCGCCAGAATAAGTCCTTCTAAAATATGAGCCCTGTTTTGGCATTTTTTAAGAAGGAACTTGCTCCGTCTGCGGATAACCTCTTTGCGATGCTCGATAAATAGCTGAAGCATTTGTTTTATATTCAGCGTCTCGGGCCGGTTATTTACCAGCGCAACATTGGATACCGCAAATGTCCCCTGCAAAGGGGTATATTTATACAGCTTGTTAAGGACAACCTGGTCTTCAGCATCCTTTTTGAGCTCAACGACTATTCTCATCCCCTTCCGGTCAGACTCATCACGAACATCCGAAACCTCCGGCAGCGTCCCTGCCTGCACCAGCTCCGCAATTTTTATAACCACCCCACTTTTAATGGTCATATACGGTATCTCGGTGATGACGATACTATTTCGGCCCTTTTTGAATTCCTCGACATTGACTTTGCCACGGACGGTTAGATGTCCCTTGCCGGTCGAATAAGCCTGGCGGATTCCTTTTCTTCCGCAGATGATTCCGCCGGTCGGGAAGTCCGGCCCAGGCAGAACTTTCATTATGTCCTTAAATCCGCAGTTCGGGTCCTTTATTACCAAAAGCAAAGCATCACAAACTTCGCCAAGATTGTGCGGGGCAAGATTGGTCGCCATTCCAACAGCAATACCCGTAGAGCCGTTCACAAGCAAATTCGGAAATCTCGAAGGCAAAACAAGCGGTTCAGTCCGCGTCTCATCGTAATTCGGTACGAAATCAACCGTGTCGCGATTCAAATCATCGAGCATCTCCATCGCCTCGGCAGACATCCTCGCCTCGGTATATCGCATCGCGGCGGGCGGGTCGTTGTCAATACTGCCGAAATTGCCCTGCGGGTCAACTAATGTGTGCCGCATATTCCAGCTCTGGCCGAGCCGGACCAATGTGCCGTAGGTTGCCTGGTCGCCGTGAGGATGGTAATTACCGCCGGTGTCGCCGACGATTTTTGCGCATTTTCTGTGCTTACTGCGGGGTCCGAGATTCAGATCGTTCATCGCGACAAGTATTCGCCGCTGCGAGGGTTTCAGGCCGTCTCGGACATCAGGCAGAGCCCTTGCGACGATAACGCTCATCGCGTAATTCATATACGAATTCTTCATCTCGTCGAGGATTCGCATTTCCTCGAATTGTTCGGGCTTTTTGGATTCTTGTTCTTTGGCCATAATTCCTTTTCTGGCAAATAGTTATGATTTATGGTTGTTCGCGAAAATTCGCAATAATTCCAAACGGTGTAATGTATTCGGATAGGCCGTTTTTGTCAAAGAAATTATGTGGTTAAATAAACCGCGGCGGGCTAACCCCCAACATAAAGTTGGGGGCTTTCGGATTGGATATTTTTGTTGTGATTATTTACATATCGGATTGTTGCGTTTAAATGGTTTTCGTCGAAACAATATCGAACACTAAATCCCCTTGTCCACAATCTGCCGGCAAAACCGCTGCTTCTCATTGCTAATCTTGCCGCGTTTTTGTAATGGCTTACTGCCGAACCTGCCGAAATAAAACTGCATTCCGCAACCAAATGTGTATGATTTTTTCTAACGGCAATTGCGCAAATATTCTGATTCAGTTTTGCAGATTCTTCATATATGGCTTTTTTGATTATTTCTCTTTGTGCGGTGTTCAGCGACACTTTCGGGTATCGCATATTTTCTTTGTTTTTATTTTCTAATGAAGGATTAGATTCGAGGATTTGACCGTCCTTAACATATCCGCGCCTGTCCCCCTGCAGCCAGTTGCCACAAGCCGTCCAGGTCAGCATATAGCCCAAAACTTTTTGCATTTTATATCCCTCATCCGTAAGCCTGCCGGTTTACCCGGCAGGTTCTTTAAACATTCATTCCAAAAACTTTTTCAACAGAACCAACGGACACTGTTAAAGAAAATTAAATCTGCCAGAGGCGGACAAGTATCAATAATCTATTTCTTAGATTTACCTTTATCATGCGGAACAGTAACCTCCGCAGATTGTGTAGTAATATTTCCTGAAGCGTCAACAGCCTGGTATGTTATATTGTAAACTCTGCCGTCGCCGGTTCCGCTGCGTTCAGCCCTTAGATAAATCTTACCGTCTATTATTTTAATATCATCAGTCGTATTCCCGTCGCCTTTGGCGTTATCATCTTCACTGCTCGTGATACTTACCAGCGTAACTTCCGGCGAGTCATCACAATTGTCGCTAACCGTAATGGATGGAGTAATCATGACCATCTTATGGTTCGCCGGCCAAAGCACATCAGGAGTAATTGATACTGCAAGTTCAGGAGGCGTGTTATCTATCGCTGTTATCACAACATAGTCCGCCTCAGAATCTACTATGCCATCATTCACTATCAGCCCAATGGTATGTTCTCCAGGCGGTAATTCAATTGTCGGACTTACGCCATTCGCTTCGTAGTCATTTCCATCAACCGCCCATATCCATTTATAGGTAAGTTCATCGCCGTCAGGGTCTATCGAACCTATACCGTTGACCACCACTTCACACCCATTAATAGGCATTGCGTATACTATTTGTTCCGGACCAGCATCAGCAATCGGCACACTGTTTTCGTTTGTATCTGGCACGGCGTCACATAACATATCTGCTCCTATAAATACTGGGT
>JAQTQF010000207.1 GCA_028712345.1 Phycisphaerae bacterium
CGAGTATCAGGGGACTGCCCTTCTTGGCTCCTATCAGCATATCCGAAAAATCAGAACACACTACTGCAAGCCCGTAAGTGCCGACAAGTTCGTTTAGCGCCCGTTGAACTGCCCACTCAAATCTATTCTGCCCGTCACTGGGCGAATCTTTTCCATCTTTGCAGGAATATAAATAACCAATCAGATTAGCAATGACCTCGGTATCCGTTTCGCTTGCAAATTTGCATCCTTTGCTTATCAGCCATGTCTTGAGGGTATTGTAATTTTCGATAATGCCGTTATGCACGACCGCAATTTTGCCGGTACAGTCAAGGTGCGGGTGAGCGTTTATTGTATTCGGCTCGCCGTGTGTAGCCCAGCGGGTATGGCCGATGCCGAGCACTTCTTTGGGGTTTGCTTCATCGAGAAGCTCTTCGAGGACGCTGATTCTGCCGCTGGATTTGCTAATCTTTATGGCGCCATTATTTATCAGACCTACACCTGCCGAGTCATAGCCCCGGTATTCGAGCCTTTTTAATCCTTCAATGAGTATCGGCTGGGCTGGTTTTTTGCCCAGATAAGCTACTATTCCGCACATAATGACCTCAAAAATTGGTATTTAGTATTTGGTATTTAGTGAATTTATTACTACTGTCGGCAGTCGGTTATATTACCGACAACCAAAAACTACCAGATTATATTATATCGGCTCAAAATCTGCTGTAAATAACCAATCTGCTGCTTGCAAATTTGGTATAAGTATAGTATCATTGAGGGTCTGTATTTGTTCGGGGTGTAGCTCAGTTTGGCAGAGCGCCTGGTTTGGGACCAGGAGGCCGTAGGTTCGAATCCTATCACCCCGATTCGCCTTTGGCGAATCGGAGCAGGTGAGTGGTAGAACAGGTGATAAGAGATGGGCCGTCACCGATGAATGGTGGAACAATTGAACAGCATTCCTACAAACAGTATCAAACAAAAAGCAAAATCTTTAGGTTTTGACCTCGCTGCGATTACCTCGACAGAACCTCTTGATACTGCACACATCGAAAACTTCAAAAACTGGCTTGCCGGCGGGTTCAACGGTGAAATGAGCTGGCTGGAAAAAAATATCGAAAAACGGTTCAGTCCCGCCCTGCTTATGCCGCAAGCGGAATCGATAATATGCACGGCAATCAATTATAAACCTTTACGGAATATCTCGGCAATTGCTTCTTATGCTCTCTATCAGGATTATCATACTTTCATAAAACAAAAACTCTCCGAGCTTGCAGATTTTATAAAAAAAGAAGTCAGCAAAGAGCTGAAGTTTAAAATCTGCGTCGATTCAGTCCCTCTGGCCGAACGGGCTCTTGCCGAACGGGCAGGACTCGGCTTTATCGGAAAAAATCACATTCTCACAAATCCGCAGCTTGGCTCATTTCTGCTTTTGGGTGAATTGATTACAAACTTGCCATTAAAACCTGATGAGCCATTAGAGCAGAAAGATTATTGCAAAAATTGCAACAAATGCTTTGATGCCTGTCCTACCGGCGCAATTGCCGCGAATCAGCCTTTTGACGCGAATAAATGTGTCAGCTATTTGACAATCGAGCATAAGGGCAGAATAGCTAAAAAGTTGAGGCCGAAAATTAATTGTATTTTCGGCTGCGACAAGTGCATCACAGCCTGTCCATATAATGCCCAAGCCCCTGTTTGCCGGAATAGGGATTTTAAATTTTCTGCCGAAAGACAAAAATTGACGGCTGAACAAATCTTGAAATTGTCGGAAAAGGATTTTGATGCCCTTTTTGTCAATTCGGCAGTTCATCGCACCGGCCTGCGGCAGCTAAAGAGAAATGCCCTTATCTTTGTAAAGAACAAGACTTAAAGAAAACCACAAACTCTAATTTATAGTTCCCCGCCAAAAAACGAACAAAAACTCAATGGCTGCCGTATAGGTAGCGGACAAGGAAGCCCAAAAGCAGTACGATAAAAAAATTCTTCGCCTCCTCCTACTGCTGCATAGATGCGACGGCCTTTAAAACATCAAAGGCCGTCATTTTTTATATCCTAATTATAGTAATTTTATCCCCGCCTGCTCGGCTTTTTTGAGAACATCGTTCGGCCAAATGCTCGAATGTACCTCGCCAATATGAATTTTTCTTAAAAGGAACATACAAAGTCTTGACTGTCCGATACCGCCGCCGATTGACAAAGGCAGCCGCCCGTCAATCAGTCTTTTATGCCAATCAAATTTTGTTCGTTCGGAAGCGTTTCTGATTTCGAGCTGCTTGAGCATTGCCTCTTTATCAACCCTGATACCCATCGAGCTTATTTCAAATGCCCGGTTCAGTGCCGGATACCACAGGAATATATCGCCGTTAAGTCCTTTTCTGCCGTTTATCGTCGGCGTAGTCCAGTCATCATAATCCGGTGCCCTGCCATCGTGAATAGAGCCATCAGCCAGTTGACCGCCGATACCTATAACAAAGACAGCGCCATATTCTTTTGTTATTTTGTCTTCCCTCTGCCTTGGATCAAGGTCGGGATACATTTCGAGAAGTTCTTCGGTATGAATAAATTGAATATCCTTCGGCAGAATAGATTTGATTTCCGGATACAGTTTGCAAAGATGCTTTTCGGTTTCACAGACGGCATTATATATTTTCCGTACTATATCATTAAGAAAATCAAGGTTCCTCTGCTGCGGACTAATGACTCTTTCCCAGTCCCACTGGTCAACATAAATCGAATGAATATTATCGAGGTTATCCTCGTCAGGTCTTATCGCATTCATATCGGTATAAAGGCCTTCGCCGGGGCTAAAGCCGTAGTCGGCAAGTACCATTCGTTTCCACTTGGCGAGCGAAAACACCACTTCCGCCTCGGCTTCATTATCGTCTTTAATCTGAAATGTTACCTTTCGCTCAATGCCGTTAAGGTCATCGTTGATGCCTGAGCCTTTGCGGACGAACAGCGGAGCCGAAACTCTTTGCAGATTCAAGTTCCAGGCAAGGGTCTGCTCAAAATAATCCTTTATCTCCTTGATGGCCTTTTCAGTTTCTCTCAGCGGCAGAGTTGATTTGTACTGCGGGTCAATATAGATGTCCGACACTCTTTGCTCCTTTTAAAATTGTTTCTAACAATAATTAATTATATTTATAATTGCTCTGTTGAAAACATGCAAGAACAGTCATTCTGAACGGAGCAAAGCGAAGTGAAGAATCTCTTATCAGTACAAAAACGAGATTCTTCGTCCGCCTGCGGCGAACTCAGAATGACAGCCATAGTGGTTTTCTACAGAGCAATCTATAATCACAAAAAAAAACAGTCCCGGCTATTCATCGGGACTGCAAATCCGTCTAACAATTCCGTTCGTCAAACGGCTGTATAGGCAAAAATCACTTCATATGAACAACAATCTCGACTCTTCTGTTTCTTGCCTTGCCGCTTGCGGTATTATTCGGTCCTATCGGTTTTCCTGAACCGCAGCCGACGGCTCTTAGCTGACTATCAGGTATTCCCTTGGCGTTCAGATGCCTCAGTACCGTAAGGGATCTTTCGGTTGAAAGCTGCCAATTGTCTTTCCATTTTGATTTCTTAATCGGGTCGGCATCTGTGTTGCCGATAACATCAATCAGTCTTCCGTTATATTTTTCATTTATAACGGAAACTATATGGTCAAGGTCACTCTTTGCGCTTGACTTAAGGGTCTCTCTGCCCGGGTCGAATAAAATCGTATTCGGCAGTGTAACGGTTATCGTCCCCGCCGCCGAATCA
>JAQTQF010000208.1 GCA_028712345.1 Phycisphaerae bacterium
TGTAAAAGCTTCTGAATATAGGTTTCCATATGAGGATAACATTTTTGATTTTGTTTTCCTGACATCCGTATTTACTCATATGCTGCCGGAAGATATGTTTAATTATATAAAAGAAATAACGCGAGTTATGAAAAAGAATGCCAAATGTATAATTACTTATTTTATTCTAAATAAGGAATCATTATTACTGATATCCAACAATAAGACAAACTTTAGATTTATGCAGTATTCTGAAAATATTTATGTTATGAACAACAAAGACCCGGAAGCAGCGATAGGATTTACAGAAAAATATATAGAACAGATGTATTATAACAACAATTTAGAAATAAAAGAGATAAGGTATGGCAACTGGTGCGGCAGGGACAGCAAACTTCTGGGACAAGATTTAGTTTACGCCGTAAAACAGGAATTTTAACTATGTACAGATTTTGGGATTCTCTGACATTACCCATATTAAAGGCAGTCAAGCCGCACACAATTATAGAGGTTGGTGCCTGGCGGGGGGAAAATACAAAACGATTATGGGGTTTTTGCAGGGATAATGCTGCGTCTCTTCATATAATAGACCCGGCTCCGCTGTTTGCACTGGAAGATATTTGCGGAAAAAGCCGGTCAGAAAAGATATTCCTGCATAAAAAAATGAGCCTTGATGTACTGCCGGAAATTTGTCCTTTTGATGTTGTACTTATAGATGGCGATCACAATTGGTATACGGTTTATCAGGAATTGAAACTTTTAAACAAATTGACAAAAAAGAATAAAACGCTTTTCCCTTTGATGTTATTCCATGATACTTCCTGGCCTTATGCAAGACGGGATCAGTATTATAATCCGGAAGCAATTCCTGAAGAATTTCGTCAGAAACACGATCGCAGGGGAATGCTTCCCGGCTGTCTGGGTCTGACCAATCCGGGATTTAACAGCTCGGATAATAACGCGGTGTGCGAGGGCGGCGCAAGAAATGGCGTCTTGACGGCAATAGAGGACTTTTTAAACGAGACAAAAGAAATGTTCCATTTCTACACTATTCCTGCCTTTCACGGCTATGGAATCATAATTTCTGATGCCCGCCTAAAGTCCTGTCCAGCCTTACAGGAAGTACTTCTTAGTCTGCTGCCGGCAGAATCAGTCCGGTTATTGATTGCCGACCTGGAAAAAAACAGACTGGATATACAGGCAAACTTCATAAAAAAAGGACATCTTGCTGAAGAATACCGGAGGAGTTTAACCGCCCTTGAAACGCAAATACAAAAATTGCAGCAAACCGTCACGCTCAGAGATCAGGCAATTTCTCAGAAGGAGAAAATAATTGCCGAAAATGAGCAGACGCTCCGTAATGCAAATACAGCTATTGAAGAGAAAAACCAGATAGCTGCAAAAATCAGCGATGAGGTTGCCGATAAGAACAAAATAATCGCCGAGAACGAACAGGCTCTTTGCAAGGCGAATATAGCGATTGAGGAAAAAGATCAGGCAATTGAAAAAATTCAAGGCCAAGTTTCTCAGAAAGAAGAAATAATTGCACAGATTCACGATGAGATTTTCGAAAAAGACAAAATAATTGCTCAAGGCGAACAGACTCTTTGCAAGGCAAATATAACAGTTGCGGAAAAGAATCAAATAATAGAAAAGATGCACAGTGAAATTTCTCAGAGGGATAAACGACTTCAGGAAACAAGCAAAACTCTGACGGATATTAAAGCGTCAATGGTCCGCAAGAATCGCGAAATACACCATTACAGAAGAGAGCTTTTTAGTGTTTATTCTTCCAAGTCATGGCGCTATATGATCCCGTTTAGAAAGATTGGAAGCGGGGGTAGGCGGCTTGTAGACATTCTCCATCAATCCAAGGTTCGAGCGGTAATCAAACGCGTTTATTACACGCTGCCGGGATTTTTGCGTAACAGGCAAACAATAGAAAACCTCAAAAATAATTTTAAAGATAAAGAAACAGCAGATTGATGACCGATAAAAACTTTCAAAATATTGCAGAGTCAAACAGGGCACAACAGGGGCAACAGCCTGAAGTAGATATACTTATGGCGACATATAACTCAAGCCAATACCTTGCCCAGGCTATAGAATCAATCCTTCATCAGAATTTTGAACAGTGGCGACTGATTATCAGTGACGGCGGCTCCGAAGACGGAACACTGGATATTATCAAGCATTACACTCAGCAGTATCCCTCTAAAATTACTTTTGTACCTTCGGAGAGACGCTATTGTGCATCTGAAAATTATTCGGTGTTAATGTCGCAGAGCTTGGCTCCTTATATTATGTTCTGCGACCACGACGATGTGTGGCTGCGGGAAAAGATTTCCAAGTCTCTTTCATTTATGAAGGAGGCAGAACGCACCTATGGAACAGACACCCCTTTGCTTGTTTTTACAGATAAGTTAGTCGTTGATGAAAGTCTCAATCTTATCAGTAATTCCAATTTTAAATATCAAAACTTGAATCCTAAGAATGTAACTCTTAATCGTCTTTTAGTGCAAAATGTTCCAAGCGGATGCACAATGCTTTTGAATCGTCCGCTGATGCGTTTGTGTGCTCCCATACCTTCAGAAACAGTAATGTACGATCATTGGATTAGCCTGACAGCAGCGGTTTTCGGGCGTATTGTATGCTTGAACGAGCCGACGCTAATGTATCGTCAGCACAGCAGGAATATTTTTGGCGCATCTGAATACGGCTGGATGTATTTTTGCCAGCGCTACAAGGAAGGAATCTGGGCGATAAAAGACCGTTTCTATCGAAATGTTGCGCAGGCGGCAGTTTTTTATGAGCGGCATAAGGAACACCTGACAGCAGAGCAGGACAGGATACTCGCGGGATTTTCTGGATTAACAGGTGCATCCTGGATTCATCGCCGTAAAGTGTTATTATGCAATATGATTTTTAAAACAGGCTGGCGGAGAAATTTGGGAATGATGCTCATAGTATAGCAGTGCTATAAAGGGAATTTATTTATTATCTGATGACCTTTTTTTTAGTTTTTCAAAAAAACGAAAAATATTGCATTTGTTTTTCGCTTTTTCGGTATTTGTCGTTTGAATAACTTTCTGTATTGAACCATCAGGGTTATAGTACAGCCTGTCGGCGCAAATCGACCTTAGCCAATCGTGATTCGACAGAGCGCTGTTGTGATAAAAGGCATACCACTTGCCCTTGTATTCCACTATTGAGCCGTGATTTGTGAAACTATCGGTTGGGTCGATATAAATACCCTTATGAGTCCAGGGGCCTAATGGGTTATCACTGGTGGCATATCTTATTCTATTATGTTTTTCGCCGTCGTCGTGATTGTCCGAATATGACAGGTAATAAATCCCGTTTCGCTTATGCACCCATGTCGCCTCGTGAAAATCCTCCAAACCTTTCATCTCCTGCATTTGGCCGTCTATCTCGGTCATATTATCTTTCAATTTTCCGCCTTTGCTGATGCCTCCGCCGCCGTAATAAAAATAAGCCTGTCCATCATCATCAATGAATACGCAGGGGTCAATCATAGATTCAAGGCCGGCAATATATCCTTGAACGGTAAAGCCGCTCGCCGGTTTTTTGCTGGTCGCGATTCCTATTTTCCAGGTATTGTTCCAGTCCGTTCCGCTTGGGTGCGGAAAATAAAAATAATATGTACCGTTTTTATATGCGCAATCCGGCGCCCACATAAAGCCGCCTTCCGGTCTTCCCCACGGCACTTGGCTTGAATTGAGGATTTCGCCGTGGT
>JAQTQF010000209.1 GCA_028712345.1 Phycisphaerae bacterium
GTCGTCTCCAAAGATTCCTGTAAACCGAGCCTCGGCAGGATAGTCGCAAGCCTCTGAGCAAGCATTGTTTTTCCCGCACCCGGAGGTCCGAGCATCAGGATATTATGCCCGCCGGCGGCGGTAATCGTCAAAGCCCGCTTGACGGACTCCTGTCCTTTGACATCGGCAAAATCAACATCATAGACGGTCGCCTGTCTGAAAAGCTCGTCGATATCTATATTTGCCGCCTCGAGCAAAAGCCTTCCTGAAAGGAACGCCGCCGTTTGAGCAAGCGAGCCTGTGCCGTAAACTTCCAGCCTGTCAACGACCGCCGCTTCACGAACATTTTCCAACGGCACGAGCATTTTCTTAAATCCCTTTTCCGCCGCCGCCATTGCCATACTCAAAATTCCGTTGACCGGCCGAACCCTGCCGTCGAGGGCAAGTTCGCCGACGATGACAAATTCCTTTGCACAATCGCTTTCGATTGCGTTTGAGCCGAGAAGTATCCCCAGAGCTATCGGCAGGTCGAATGCGGGACCGATTTTTTTCACATCGGCAGGGGCAAGATTTATAACGCTTTTGGTCTTCGGATAATTGTATCCCGAATTGGTAATCGCGCTTTGAACCCGCTCGATGCTTTCCTTGACGGCGGTATCGGGCAGGCCGACGATGAGCGATTTTTCAAATCCGCTCCGGCTGACATAGACCTCCACCTCGCAGACTATTCCTTCAATGCCTTCGAGCGTAACACTATATAATTTACTGAGCATATTCTCTCCTGAATACCTTTTGCGAGAATAATAAGCTAAAATGCCGGCAATTAAAATAGAAATCTGCCGGAGATTAAATCAGAGACAGCTAAGAGATTTTAATCTTTCGATAGATTTTTTACTTCCGACCACAATCAGTCTATCGCCGCGATTTATTATCTCATCAGCTTTCGGCGATATGATTTTTTCTTCGCCTCTCTGGATACCGACAACGGTTACGCCGTAATCCTGCCTAAAACGAAGCTCAGACAGAGTACGGCCGCAATTGATTGAATTTTCCGCAATACCTATTCCGGCCATGGCAAAACCACTGTGTTTCTGTTCATCATCTGCCGGCTGACGCTGCTCTATAAACTGCTGAGCCTGCAAAAGCTGCTCAATGGTGCCCATCATAACAATCCTGTCATTGGGATAAATCGTAAAATCAGGCGTAAGCTCAAAATAAACTTTTCCGGCACGGCTCAAAGCAAGAACGGAAACGCCGGTCTGAGCACGAAGTGGAATTTCGCTCAAAGCCCGTCCCGCAAAAACAGAGCCTGTTTTTAAACGGATTTCATTCATCGCAATAGGCCAATCTTCTTCGATAGTCTGCAAATTAGCAGCTTCGGTAAATGCGTCGGCGGCATACTCGGCGGCATCCTGAAACGGACGAAGAACAATATCAGCACCGGCTTTTATCAGCTTCCGGGCTTCCTTTTCATCGAGAGCAGACATAGCGATTTTCCCTTTAAAATGACAGTCTGTTAATATCTTCAGAAGTATCAAACTTAAATCTATATCGCGAATAGTGCTCACAATCCACTTTGCGTGATTTACGGGAAGCTGTTCGATAAACTCAGGATCGCCAATATCGCCGTAAACAACTTCAAGGCCGGCCTTGTTCCACCGACTTAAGGCCTGAGGGTCGAAATCCACCGCTAAAATCTGCCTTCTGCGTTCAATCAAATTAACGGCTATCTCGCTGCCGTAATTTCCAAGTCCAATCAAAATAATGTCGGCCTCCGTTTTAGTCGCAGAAGACTCTCTTCCCGTCTCTCTATGAGCGCTTTTACGCTCAAATATCCCCAGCCGCGGAGAAAAAAAGTTATAAAGCTTTGCCGAATACAATATCATATATGTCGAGACGCAAATAGTAATCATACCGACTATTGTAATCAGTCCCATCGCCTGCATATTCAAATGTCCCAGGCTCACACCAAGAGCGGCAAGAATCAGCGAAAACTCGCTTATCTGAGCCACCGTCAGACCTGCCATAAATCCGGTGCGCTTGCGGTATCCCATAAACCCCATAATTGCCATTACAATCAGCGGATTGCCGATGAGAACAAAAACAGAAAATATCGCCGCAGGCAGAAGCTGCGTCTCAAGAATATTTATCTGCAATCGTGAGCCGAGATTTATAAAGAAAAACAGCAATAAGAAGTCTCGCAGAGTAACAAGCCTGGCCCCAATAGCTTCACGGTATCCTGTTGTAGCCAGAGAAATCCCAGCCAGGAACGCTCCAACTTCCTTACTGAAGCCCAGCATACTGCCGGTTGCAGCCAGAAGAACCGCCCATGTGATGGAAAAAAGCACCAGTATTTCCTGAGATTTTGCAAGATATTTCAAAAACAACGGCAAAACATAACGCATCAACAGGACAATCCCCACAAGGAATATCAATCCCCTGCTAATCATCACAAATGTCTTTAACGCATGTGAACCGCTGCCGCCCAAACCCCAGCCCAATCCGGTAAGAATTATCAGCGACAAAATAGCAATGATATCCTGCACGATAAGAAAACCAACCGCTATTCGGCCGTGCAGAGAATCTATTTCTTTCTTGTCCGAGAGCAGTTTTACGATTATAATCGTGCTGGAAAAAGTAAGAGCCGTTGCCACATATGCAGCCGAAACAACCGGCATGCCCAGCGATACCGCTATAAGAAAACCAATTGCCAAAGTGAATATCACTTGTCCCAGACCTGTAGCCAGCGCAACAGGTCCGATTGTGCGAATCATATGAAAGTCAAGCCTTAATCCGACAACAAACAAGAGAAGAGAGATGCCAATTTGTGCCAGCAAATCAATTTTCTCATAATTCTCTATAATCCTGAGGCCGGATGGACCAACCATTATGCCTGCAACAAGAAACGATACAATCAGCGGCTGACGCAGTTTTAGACCAATAGCGCCCACAACAGCCGCTATTGACAAAACTATCGCTAATTCATAAAAAGCATCGCCTGAAATCATCATAATAAAGCCCTCTTGATAAACAACATAACCCCTTTAAATAAAAGGAGTTAAAAAAAATTAAAAAAACTCTTGCACAAACTGGAATCTATGATATAATACACAAAGTATTAATGCTCTTTTTTTCTTATATACAGTTTTGGTTTCGCTGAAGCGAAATGTTTATTTTATAACCCAATAGTTCTATATATAAATTACGAAGGGTTTTGCTTCAGCAAGGCTCAGGCGGCTACCTGAGCCTTTTTTATTGCGCATTTTTACCCTGTCATTATTTTGATGATGCCCCCCATACAAACCAGATAAATATATAAGCGGCCCCAACCGCGGCAACCGTGAACGGCAACCCTATTTTTACGAAGTCCGTAAACTTTACATTATATCCTTCTTTTTTCAGTATTCCGCAGCCGACGATATTTGCCGATGCGCCGATGGGAGTGATATTGCCGCCGAGACTCGCTCCGATTAACAGGCCGAAAAGAAACAGCGACGGAGACATATTGAGCCGAGCCGCCATAGAAATCGCCACCGGCAGCATCGCCGCAAGAAACGGCACATTGTCCACAAACGCCGAGACAAACATTGAAATAAACACAAGCAACGAATAGCCCAAAAATATATTCTGCCCCACAATTTTCGACAGCGAATCGGCAATCGACTCAATCCAGCCGTTGGAAGTAACGCTGCCGACCAGCACGAAAATTCCGGCAAGAAACAGGGTCGTATCCCAATCGAGAGATTTAATC
>JAQTQF010000210.1 GCA_028712345.1 Phycisphaerae bacterium
TCGCCAATACAGCCAGTGCAGAGACATACTTCAAAAGGTTCGGGGTATCGGTATTTTTGATGTACAGGTTGAAGCTGTCGCGGCTTGGGCGGCCAAGCAAACCGGCGAGAATAAAGCAATGCAGGCGATACTTGGCGCGATGGAGGTTCGAGCCGATAAAATTCTTTCCGGCGACCTGAGGGTTTCTGCCGACGAGCTGGTCGATTTTGTCTGGTTTTTCTCGTTTGCGGTGGACGCAAATTCCGAAGATATTCTGGTGTGGGCAACCAAGGCTTATGATGCCGACCCGAATTCAGTCCGAGCAGCTTCGCTTTTTGCTTATGCACTGGTGAATAATAAACAGTTTGATATAGCAAAATCTTTGCTTGAAACGACAGGTACCGCCAATCAGGCGGCAGGTTTAGCCAAAGCCTTGATTCAGGTGCAAAGTCAGGACAGTAATTCTGCAATCGAAACGCTCAAGAATGTAATAGCATCTTCCCCGGGCACTTTTGAAGCCAAAAAGGCAGCAGGAGAACTCAAAGAGTTTGGCTCTGAATATATACCCGCGGCAAATCCGAATGCGTTTAATGCCGAGTTGGCAGGGGAGTTTGGTCCATCATTTTTCGGCAGGTTTGTCGAACCTGAAAAGAGGGTTAAGCTTGAGTTTAATGTAAAAGGTTCGGTGTTTTCCTACGGCAGCGAAATCAAAGGCAATCTTGTGATAATGAATAATTATACGGAACCTATGATTGTCTGCCCCGATGCTATGATAAAGGGAAATATAAGAGTCGATGTGAGGATTGCCGGCGATTTAAATGAATCGATACCGGCTCTTATAGAAAGGAGGGTTCGTCCTTCGTATGCAATCAGGCCTGGTGATGCGTTGTTTATCCCACTGCGTCTCGATACTGGCAGGGTTAAGCAAATACTCGATAACCACCCGCAGGCGGATTTGAATATAGAATACACCGCTTATGTTGATCCGCAGATGACTGCGGACGGCAAAATAAGAAATCTGCTTAACACGGAACCGGCACGAGTGATTTTGAAACGCCGTAAACTTGATCTTAATACAAAATACCTTCAGCAGAGGCTCGATGCGATTAAAAAGGGTCATCAAGGCCAGAAAATACAATCTGTTCAGTTATTTGCAGGGTTACTGGCCGAGCAGCAGGAATTCAGACAGAGTGGCCCTGCTTACAGGTTTATGTATGCAGAGCCGGAGTTGTTGAGTTCGGCTCTGGCTATGTGCCTGGCCGAGGGCGACTGGATACTAAAGGTTCAGACTATGGCTGTTATACGGAAACTTAAGCTGGATTATAGGCTTACTGAGGCTGTTGCAGAGGATCTGAACAGTCAGTATTGGCCGGCCAGATTAATGGCGGTCTTTACCCTTGCAGGCCAGAAGCAGCAATTTATGCCGGTTTTAAACTGGACAGCCCAGAATGACCCCTACCCTTTAGTCAGGCAAATGGCAGTGGTTCTTTCGGGCGACAGTAGCGCCAGCCATAACCCTGACGATGGTCCCAACGCCCAGGCTAAACCTCTGCCAGATGATCTACAAAGCACCCAGCAGAGTACCGGCGATGAGCAAAAAAAATAATCTTTTTTTATTTCTTTTGTGACAATATTGCGTCCTCAACTCCTTACTTCTTTTACGGAAAAGACGTACGGTAATTAAGATTATTGGGTCTAACTGTAAAAATGGTAAATTTTTTGTTGTCAAATTGGCCTTATTTTTGTACCATTCTCGCCTCGAATCAAGTAATTTGTAAGTTTTGCAAGGGATGTTTTGAAAGGAGTTTTTTATGCCGGCAAAAGTAAAAGAAGACAAATGCACGGGTTGCGAAGCATGTATTGATGCCTGCCCGGCTGAAGCGATAAAGATGGTTGACGGCAAGGCATCCGTTGATGCTGATACCTGCGTTGACTGCGGTGTCTGCGTTGATGAATGTCCCGTCGAAGCAATAGAGATGGATTAATCCGCATCGTCGTAAATATAAGTACATTGGTTTTTAAAAGGGCCCCATCGTCTAGGCAGGCCTAGGACACCGGGTTTTCAACCCGGCGACAGGGGTTCAAATCCCCTTGGGGCTATTAAGATTTAGATATACCAACGGTTACCGTTTGCGTTCTATGGGTGATGAGTGAGGTGTGGTTGTAGTCGATAATTTACATCGTTGACTGGTCGAGCATAGATTGTCCGACAATTCAGATGGAGTATTAATGGTCATTGATGAGGATCACGGTCGGTCAAATAGAAAGCAAGATTTTGTCCATATAGCAATTTTAGCGACGATAGTTCTTGCTATAGGCGTATACTTGGTTGCCACAACTGTTCTTATTAACAAAGACGCTGTTGTATACATTGAGCAAGCCAGGAATTTTCCAAACAATCCATCCGTATTTGTACGGGAGGGATATCCGCTCGGATACCCATTTCTCATTTATTTGGCGCATCAAACAGTAGTTTTGATTAGCAATAGCACATCCATCGAGACCTGGATATATTCGGCTCAAAGCGTAAGCTTATTATGTCGAGTGTTTTCTTTAATACCCCTTTATTTTATTGGCAAATTACTTGTCGGAGTCCGCAATAGCTATTTGGCATTATTGATATTGATTTTTTTACCTTATCCGGCAGAATACGGCAGTGTGGTTGTTCGTGAATGGCCTCATCTTTTTTTTCTGGCAACAGCTTTTTTATTTCTGATCAGAGCAAGTACCAGTGGGGATTGGCGGATGTTTGGGCTTGCTGGGTTATTTGCAGGGCTCGGATATACGATAAGGCCGGAATGCGTCCAGATTGTGTTATATGGGATGCTCTGGTTATTAGTCGGATTATTTATCCCAAGATATGTCAACAGATTAAAAGCCGTCTGCCTGACATTTATTCTGATGGTTGGATTTTTGATACCTGCTGTTCCTTATTCTATAATAAGAGGTGAAGTTTTACCCCCAAAACTAAAAAATGTTGTAGCCTTAAACAATATTCAGCCTGAAATAATTGAAAGGCCCGATTATCAGGCATCTGCAATGCCTAAAGACATACTAATGGCCTTTATAAAACTTACCGAAAGAATCGGCGAAAATTTAATGTATTTTTTTATGCTGCCGCTGATAATAGGCCTTTATTATCATTTCCGAAGACCGAGGGAACTTTTGGCAGACGGCAGGTTGTTTATATCAGCGATGGTAGTTCTATATGCAGCGATGATGATAATGTTGCATATTAATTTTGGATACATAAGCAGAAGGCACTTTATTCCAATGATTGTCTTTACGGCTTTTTATATACCGACAGGGCTGCTTATAATAGCGGACTGGATAAGCGGGATTAGTATAAAAAGAAATAAGAATAAACAGAAAAACACGCAAAAATGGTTTTTTATTCTGTTGGTAACGGGAATGCTGATTTGTTTTGTGAAGCTACTCGGCCTTACCGGCACGGAAAGGACAGGCTACAGGGAAGCGGCTAAGTGGTTAAAGGAAAATACGGCTCCGACAGATGTTATGGCTGTTCCTGATCTTCGTATTAGTTTTTATGCTGAACGCAAAGGTTTAAAGTATAGCGGGGGGCAACTTCCCGAGATGGTCGACTACATTGTAAAAATTGTTAAAGGTGATGAAAAGCCGGAGATGGGCAAAAATAATATGGAAAGAAAATACTCGACATTGATGGATAAAAATAAGAACAAAGAAATAATTGTGATTTATG
>JAQTQF010000016.1 GCA_028712345.1 Phycisphaerae bacterium
AAGGCGCTTTGGAAATGGCTTGCGATTTCTTCGGTAACGCGAGTATGCTGAAGCGAGCCGGCGACGGCAAAGAGCATCATAAAGAACAGCAGCGTCCACCATTCGACATCGGATTCGATGTAATGTCTTGCCCTTTCCTGACGGAAGACCATAAGAATTCCGGAAATGACGAGCGGGGCAACGATAAGGACCGTATTGGGTGCAAGGCCGAGCTTGATTTCAATCCAGTGATGCAGCCCGATGAAGCCTATCATACCGGCAAGAATCGCCAGACCTCTTTTATAAGGCACATTTACGAGCGGGCCAAGGCCGAGACCCATTTGTCGTCTGGCTGTGAGCCTTTCCGAAAGGACGCTTATTTCTTTTCGATACCACCACAGCAGTATAAACATTACGCAGGTAAGGGTTATCAGCATTACCGGAAAAGACCAGATAACAAAATCGACAAAGCTCAGGGGCGGGGTAATATTCTGGCCGATGACGATGCCGACGGGGTTGCCGAGCATTGTTCCGCTTGAGCCGATGTTGGTGGCCATTACCGAGATTATCAAAAACGGCATCGGCTTTATTTTCAGGGTGTCGCAAACCTGAAATACGAGCGTCGCCATAAAAACAATTGAAGTAACCTCATCGACGATGCAGGACATAATCGCGCTGAGGAAAATTACTATTATGATGAACATCCGTCCGGTCATTTTCGGCGTTTTTATGACGCTCTGGATTATCCAGGTAAAAAGACCCAGCTCTCTCAATACGCCCACCGTTACCATCATACCGACAAGGAACAGGATTACATCGACCTTGCATTCTCTTATGAATGTCGGCAGGTCAAGCGTATTTGTGCCCATCAGTACGCCGATGCCGATGAAGGCGATGGCCAGTCTGAACTTCCAGAAAAGCAGGGTCGCCATAACAATCATAATGAAAATAGACGATGAGATTACCTGCTGTTCGTTGAGTTTAAGCATATGCGTAAGCAGCCCGACTCCGAAGCTTATGCTGAGCATAATAAACATTCTGAATAAAGTATGTTTGGCGGTGGTCGTTGAGGGCACTTGTGTTTACTCCCGCAGAATTTTGTTCAGGAACATAGCTAATGAAATTACGCCGACGAGTTTTTTGTCCCGCAGCACATAGGCGTGGTCAACTTTTTGCTTGGCGAATTCCTTTGCCACCTGAGCGGCAGGGGAACTTTCGGAAACGGTAGCATAGTCCATTGTCATTATTTCGGTGAGCCAGGTTTTGCTTTCTTTTCGCAAAATCTCGGCGAACGGTTCAAAATTGATAATCGGGGTAAGGTCTTCGACCCAGAGAATATAATCCGGCAGGCAGACCTTCAGCAGTTCGTGAGTGGTAACAACGCCGATGAGGTCGCCGTCTTTGTCGATTACAGGCACATCTCTTACCTGATGTCGGACAAACAGGTCAATCGCCCTTTCGAGCGTATCGTATTCCTGCAGTTTGACTGTAACGGGACTCATAATATCGCAGGCTCTTAAGTGCTCGGTCAGAGTCATACCGCCCTGGTCGAAGAATTCCCAGATTTTTTCAGGGGTATCGAGCAGAGCGACATTATTTGCGGTTTGCGGGTCCTGGCATATTTTTGCAAGCGAACTCATTGCCTGCAGATATGCGCCGGGCATAATCTTCGGCGCGAGGGTCATAATGAAAAGCTTTACCGGCTCGGCAACACGGTCGGCGTATTTAATGCCGGGGCTGGAAGTGGCAACGCCGACGATAATATGGTCTATCGCGGTCAGGCGGACATGGGGCATCGCTATGCCGGGGCCGACAACAGTCGGAATCTCGTTTTCTCTTTCGAGCAACGCCTGGTAGGCCTCTTCGACATCACCTATACCGACAACTAAGGCAAGCTTGCGGAGCATCTGGCGGAGAAGTTCGTTGCGGTCGGTAATGTCGGTCTGGCATATAATATGCTTGGGTGTGAATAGAGACGAAAATCTAATACTATTGTTATCTTTAGCAGCCATAATGGTTTAAACCCTGACAAGCTTTCATAGAACAATAAATACCTAACCTTGTCATTGTATCGATATTGCAATTAGAAGGCAAGAGGGAATAATCAGATATATTATTCGATTTTGTTTGACATAAATTGACAAGCTTCTAAAATTTGCCCTCTTTGACACTTTATGCGGATTCCAGATAGAATCTGTGCCGTTATCCGCGGGCGAACGAAGTTATTATAAATGGTTATAAACCGTTCAACGCGATGGTTATAATACCATTTGGTATTTTTATGGGTTTTTCAATATGTGGCTGTATCTGGCGATTATTTCTGCCTGTTTCCTCGGATTGTCTCAGGTAAGCAAAAAACACGCATTGTTGTCCAATGCTATCCTGCCTGTGCTGTTCTTGTCAACGGTATGCGGTGCGTTGCTTGTTATGCCGATAATCGTGCTTTCGCTATTTTTGCCGGAGTATATGAACAGTATAAATTTGTTCGTGCCCCCTGCCGATTTGTCAACTCATCTGCACATAGTCGGCAAGGCTGTTATCGTTTCGACAGCGTGGCTGCTGGGCTATATAGCAATGAAACATCTGCCGATATCAATCGTAATGCCGGTCGGGGCGACATCGCCGGTGTGGACGCTGCTGGGGGCGATAATAATATTTCACGAACGGCTGAACTGGATGCAGTATTTGGGCTTTACGATTATGGCGGTTTCGTATTACTACTTTTCGGTCATAGGCAAAAAGGAAGGGATTAAATTTCATGCCGACAAATGGATATTGTGCGTTCTGCTTGCCGCTGTGTGCGGTTCGACGAGTGCATTATACGATAAATATCTGATTCAGAGGCTGTATTATCCTCCGCTGCTTGTGCCGGTGTGGGTTCTGATTTATATGGTTCCGCTCCTGGCGGCGGCGACGGTGATATTCTGGTTTCCCAATCGCAAAAACGGTCCCTTTGACTGGCGATGGAGTGTGCCGATTACCGCACTGTTGCTGATAGCAGCGGATATATTGTATTTCAGGGCATTGAGCAGTCCGGATGCTCTTATCTCAATGCTCTCAACGACAAGGTCGAGTCATATCGTGGTATCATTCTTTGTCGGAGGGCTGCTCTTCAAAGAACTGCGGCTCTCACTTAAAGCGATTGCTTTGGCAGGAATACTGATTGGGCTATGCTTTATCCTGCGTTCGTCGTAATTTTGGGTGGATGAGTGGATGGGTAGATGAGTAGATGAGTAAAATTTTCTAACCCATCGCCCCATTAACTCATCAACTTATTTATCCTTTCGGCAGAGAAAAAACCGGTATGTTTTGTATTCCATAAAATCCCTGCCTGTTCGTTTGCCTTTTAGGTATTTATCTTCGGCCTTTGCAAGTTTTTTGCGGTATTTCCATTTGATAAGTTTCAATATAATCGGGTGCCGACTGTGAAGGAATCGCTCGCCGGCGTTCATAATCGGTATCATCACCTCTTTTGTGGCGCGGTCGAGAATGTCCATATTGGGAGCGGTCTCAGCGGTAATGTCTATGTCTTCAATTATCCTGAACGGCGATTGAGTGATAATGCCCATAAACTTTTCAAGCTTGTGGCCGCCCTTAAGACTGCCGACATCGGTCTGTTTTTTGAAGAAATCGCAAATCAGCATATAGCCGGCGGAGTTGAGGAGAGATGATGCTTTATCAATAACCTGGTCAAGTTTGATGTACTGGAAACTCTCGCAGAACATTATCATATCGTATTTCTTGCCGGTCTGAACTTCCTCAAATTTGCATTTGAAAACTTCGCTGCTTTTGCCGAGGCGCTGTTCGACTAATTTATTCTGATATTCAGTAGGACAGACACAATCGACTTTATAACCTAAATCGACGAGCCTCTTGGAGAAAGCACCGGCACCGCAGCCGACATCGAGAATGCTTTTGGCCTCGGCGGGAATGTGAGAAATGATAAATTTGCAATACTCTTCCTGGGCGATATGCAGATTAAGAATTTCCGGTTCAAGACCCTTTTTCCACAGCCCGTAATGCAGATGGTCGAGTTTGAACAGTCCTTTGCCGAGAAGATGGCCGATTTCAAGGCCTATTTCCCTCGATATGTGCCTTTTGCTTTCCTTCAAGTATCAATCCTTTCGTATAAGTAAAGACGGTAAGTTAAGGGGATAATTTATCATTTTGAACGAAAACGGCAAGGAAAATAAAAATTAGAGCAGAGGTGCAGAAGAGCAGAAGACTTATGCACTTATGCACTTACCTCCCTTGCGGCCTGTGAGTAGATTTTCAGCAGCTTGTCAACCATCGAACTTACGGAGTTATTTGTTCTAAGATAATCCTGCACCGCACAGGCGAGCTTTACGGCCGATTGTCTGTCATCAAGCAGTTTGCCGAGTGCCGAGTAGATGCTCAGTTCGTCTCTGCAATCGAAAAACATTGCGGTTTGATTATTCTGCAGCATATTGTCGGCATTATTTTTATCGGTAGCGATTGCCAGGCCGGCGCTGGCCGCTTCCATCATCGCAGGGTCCAGTCTTTCGGTAATATAAGGCTGGACGAAAATATCGACGCCGCGAAAAACGGAACGCAGGGGGCGAATTTCAGGCGAAATTCCCACTGTTTGCGAAAGGCCGGTGCTCTTTACGAAATGACGAAGCTTGTCCTCTGCCGGCCCGCGACCCATTAAAACTATGAGAAATTCGTAGCCATCGACGGCAAGGTGTCTAACTGCGCTTAAAAGCGGGTCCAAATCGTCGAACTTCAGAAAATCCGAGACCATAACCATACTCGGCAGTCGTTGCGGCTGAGAAAAACAAGCGCAGGTCTCGTCAACAAAGGTGCCTGTATTTACCTGTTTTATGATAGAGGCTATCGAAGGATTATTCTTTTTAAGATTTTCGACAAACCTGCTGGACGACATTATGAGGGATGTAAAACCTGTTTTGATAATTATGTTTTTCAGAAAACTCTGATGCGATGAATTGACGGTCAATACGGCGGGGATATTGCAGGTACTGCTGATAGTCTTTGCAAGAAGGGCTCTTGCCGTTCCTATGCAATGAACGGTGGAAGGCTTGAACTTTTCGATTTTCGCAAAAAGATTTCTGCGATTCTGCCGAAAAAATAACGGAAATTTCAGGGCGGGATACTCTATTATTTCAATGCCCGGCCAGAGAAGAGTTTCTATTTCTCCGCCCGGAGGTACAACCAGGCAGGAGGCAATGCCCTGTGCTTCAAAACCAAAAAGCAGATGACGCAGAGGCGCGCAAAACCGCTGGACCGTTTCGTAATCCGAAACAATGAGCGGACGAATGCCGTCAGTCTGGTTTTGGGGTTCTGCCGTTGTCTCGTCTGTCATAATAAATCAGCCGATAAGTTTCAAAAGTTTTTCAAATTCGCCTGCTTTCATATGATAGCAGTGCGCATCGTCGGGAAAGGCGCCCTGCTTTATCTGCCTGTCGTACTCGGCTATCGCGTCAATACTCGCCTTGCCAATATCGGCGAAGTTTTTGGAAAATTTCGGCACAGGGCAATCGGTAAGTTTCAAAATGTCCGGCAATACGAGAACCTGACCGTCGCAGTCGGCACCGGCACCGCAGCTTATGACTGGTATAGGAAATCTTTGGGTGATAATTTTCGCAACTTCTCTGGCCAAGCCTTCCAAAAGGAGCATATCGGCTCCGGCTTTGTATGTCTGGGCGGCAAGCTTTATAAGCACCGCGGCAATTTCGGCGGTCGTTCCTTCGGCTTTGTATTGGCCGGTCTGCGGCCTTATGCCAATATGCGGCATAACAGATACGCCTGAATCAATCACTGCCTTTACCTCATCGAACTGCTCGGCAGATGTCTCAATTTTCACGATATCGGCGCCGGCTTCTTCGATGAATCTTTTCGAGTCTTTTATCATTTGCTCCGGGCCTGAACGGCAGGATTCATAAGGCAAATCTGCAATAATCAGTTTTTCAAAGCCCGCCCTGTTTACCGCTGCGGTTATGGCGAGCATAAAATCCATCGTTATCGGCAGCGTTGAATCAAAACCGAGTAAGAATTGAGCGGCTGAGTCACCAACGAGTAAGGCATCGACGCCGGCAGAGACAGCAAGTTTTGCGCTGGTATAATCGTAGCAGCTTACGACGGAGAACCTGTGCCCCTGTGATTTAGCCTTATATAATGCCGAAACAGTAATTTTCATTTGAACGCCAATATTCAGTATTTAGTATTTGGTATATAGTATATACCATTAGACAACTTAAGGATATGTAAGAATTGGGCTATTGGCAAGCAGATTTTTGACTCCCAAAGGCCGGCGGCGAGCATATTGACTTTACCCTCTCTATAAGCTATAATGTACCTTATGCGGAAGTTCATAAAAATCACGGCCTTTATCCTGCTGGGCGGCAGTCTTCTTTTTAGCGGTCTATCGACCGCATCCGCAGACAGCGGCGGCGCAACTCCATCTTATGTATATGGGCGGCAGTCTGATGCAACTTTGTCTGCCGTGCCGACACTGCATACCAAACACAGCGAAAAGTGTGTCGGATACTGCATTTCCAACATTTCAAATATTGATTTATTCGGCAAAGCATTGAGATTTTCAATTTATTCTGCCAATGACATCAGCAGTAATTGCCGGCAACACGAAAGCCTGTTTTGCCAGAATTGCCTGCTTCAAATTTAACCGCTCCGGTTTTTATCATTTGCGTTATTTAATTCGTCAAAAGCGGACAAACTGCCTCTGACGGGTGCTCACAAATTACCTCTGATTAGGATAATGATACGGAGTTATCAAATGAAAACCGAAAAAAGCTCGCTTGAAAATATTAGAAAATTAATAGATGAAAACGATATTGAAAACGCTATGGAAATACTCAACCACTCCGGCGACAAATCAATGTGGTTTCAAAACGCACGGGCGGTTTGCCTGATGCGATTGAACCTTCCTGAAAAGGCCGTCAAAATTCTTGCGCCAATCGTATATCCCGGCAGTTGTGTAGCAGTGGACCCTCAAGTGCCGGACAAAATCAAACTCAACCTGGCCGAAGCAATGCTCCTTGCCGGTAATATAGGAGGGGCGATGATTTTGGTGGAAGAAAACAGTCAGGATTGCCCTTTGCGGGAGAAACTTAAGGCAATTATTAAAAAATGGAAGCAATCGCAGTCTTTATGGACTCGCCTGACCTTATCCTTCGGGGCATTACCTTACGATAAAGCTGTTTCCGTTGAAGGCCCTTTGGGAGAACCATAAAGACAAAAAGATAAAAGAGTAAATTCTGCTCAAAAATCACAGAAAACTCTTGATTTCGGCACTTAAATATAAAAAATATGTGCATCCCTGCCCCTGCCGGTTAAACATTTCGGAGGCAGTAAGGTATTCATCCTTACACGGGAGACGCTGTATCGGCGATTTTGCAGAAAACTCAACAGCGACAGGTCGGGGATATGGTATTAGCTTGTAGTTAGCAGGTTGTTCTATATAATAAAGGAAATCTCTAAAAATGCGACTTGTCATTCTGAGTCCGCCGAAGGCGGACGAAGAATCTCGTTTTTGAAATAAGAATGAAGATTGATTCGTCGCTTCGCTCCTCACAATGACATCCCCACTTTCGTGAGGACAAGCTTTTAGAGGTTGCCTAAAGATATATATTAATATAAGTTTTACTATCAGCAAGTTAAAAAACTTTTGAGAAACAGGAGTTTGAAAATGAGTGAAAATTGCGAATCTGTCGTATCGCTGTTCGGCAGGAATGTTTTCAATGATGTGGTGATGAGAGAACGGCTGCCGAAGAATGTTTATAAGGAATTTAAGAAGACAATTTCCGAAGGCAGATTCCTCGATACCTCTCTGGCTAATGTCGTCGCCAACGCGATGAAAGACTGGGCTATTGAAAAAGGCGCGACGCATTTTTGCCACTGGTTCCAGCCGATGACCGGTCTGACCGCTGAAAAACACGATTCGTTTATCTCTCCGACGGCGGAAGGCCAAACGATTATGGAATTCAGCGGAAAAGAACTGACTCAGGGTGAGCCGGACGCATCGAGTTTTCCGTCCGGCGGCCTGCGGGCGACATTTGAAGCAAGGGGTTATACCGCATGGGACTGTACAAGCCCGGTATTCATTAAGGAAACCGGAAAGACCATTACCCTTTATATTCCGTGTGCGTTCTGCTCATATAACGCCGAAGCATTGGATAAGAAGACCCCCCTGCTTCGGTCAATGGACGCATTGAATACGCAGGCTGTCAGGGTTTTGAAGGCTTTGGGCAATACAACGGTAAAAACCGTAAACGCAACGCTCGGGCCGGAACAGGAGTATTTCCTTGTCGATAAAAAATTCGTCGAAAAGAGGCTCGACCTGATGCTGGCCGGCAGAACGCTGTTCGGCGCCGCCTCGCCGAGAGGACAGGAGATGAGCGACCATTATTTCGGCGCATTGCACGAAAGAGTCGCATCTTATATGCACGATGTAAATATGGAACTCTGGAAACTTGGAGTATCTGCAAAGACTCAGCATAACGAGGTATCGCCCGGGCAGTACGAACTGGCGCCGGTATTCGCGACTGTCAATGTCGCGACGGACCACAATCAATTGGTAATGGAGACGCTGCAAAAAGTGGCGTTAAGAAATAATATGGTGTGCCTGCTGAACGAAAAGCCGTTCGCAGGCGTTAACGGTTCGGGTAAACATAACAACTGGAGTCTGGTTACCGATGAGGGGGTCAATCTGCTCGAGCCGGGTAATACGCCGCACGATAATATGGTGTTTCTCGTTATGCTCTGTTCGGTACTTCGTGCGGTAGATAAATACGCCAAACTGTTAAGGGCCGCTGTCGCAACGGCAGGCAATGACCATCGTCTCGGCGCTCACGAGGCACCGCCGGCAATCGTGTCGATATTCCTCGGCGACCAGTTAACCGATATAATCGAACAGCTTGCCGCGGGCGGGGCAAAATCTTCGAAGACCGGCGGACAATTGAAACTGGGAGTATCGGCCCTTCCGCCGCTGCCGAAAGACAGCACAGACAGGAACAGGACTTCTCCGTTTGCGTTTACAGGCAATAAATTCGAGTTTCGTATGGTAGGTTCGAGCCAATCGACGGCAGGACCAATGTTCGTGTTGAACACTATCGTTGCCGATGTGCTGAAGGAAATTGCTGATGAACTTGAAAAATCATCAAATGTCAAAGCAACCGTGCAAAAAATTCTGCAAAAGATTGTAAAAGACCACAGCAGAGTTGTCTTCAACGGCGATAACTATACGCAAGAGTGGGCAAAGGAAGCTGAAAAAAGAGGATTGCCGAACATCAAATCAACCGTTGAGTCTCTCAAGACGATTATGGATACGGAAAATTTTGAGTTGTTCAAGAATCACAAGGTTTTGACAAAGGCTGAATTGAAGGCAAGGACTGAAATCCTTCTTGACGCTTACAGTATGACTCTCAATATCGAGGCGAAAACTGCCGTGAATATGGCGCAAAGGCAGATTATTCCTGCTGCGGTTGAGTACTCCTCGCTTTTAGCCAAGTCTATCAAAAATATTGAAAAAGTCGGCGCTGAGGCTGGCAGTCAGAAGAAAACGCTCGAAAAAGTTTGCCGACTGATTAATGAACTTGACAACAATGCAGAAGAGCTGGGAAAGGCGGCAATTGCCGCGAGCAAAATTGCCAACTCGGCAAAAAAAGCAGAGAGTTACCGTGATGTTGTCAAGCCGATAATGGCCAAAGTTCGCCAAGCCGCCGACGGGTTGGAAACGATGGTCGATGCAAAAATCTGGCCGCTGCCGAGTTATGCGGAGATGCTGTTTATTAAATAAAGGGAAGCAATCACATATAATGAGGATTGCTTCGTCGCCTCGCTCCTCGCAATGACAGTTTTAGTGAGGCACTAAAACTATAAAATATCGCAAAACGGAAATTTCAATGAATTTAAAAATCGGCCTGGCACAGATTAATACGACTGTCGGGGATTTTGCCGCAAATTGGGGTAAAATCCGGCATGCGTACGGCTCTGCCAAAGAGGCAAAGGTCGATTTGCTTGTTTTTCCGGAATTGGCCGTCTGCGGGTATCCGCCGGAAGATTTGCTTCTGAAAAAAAGTTTTCTGGCAGAAAACAAAAAGGCCGTCGAACAGCTTGCCGCCGATTGTCCGGATATAACGATTATGGCGGGATTTGCTGAGATGGCCGGAGAGGAACGATATAATTCGCTTGCCGTTCTCGAAGGCGGAAAAATAAGAAAAATTTATCGCAAGGCACTGCTGCCGAACTATGGGGTGTTCGACGAAAAAAGATATTTCCAGCCGGGCAGCGAGGCGGTCGCGGTAAAAATAAAAGATTTGTCGGTCGTCTGTACCATCTGCGAGGATATCTGGGAGTTGGAATGGCTGAAAAAATTTCTGGCCGGGGTAACCGAAAAAGATTTAATCATCAATATCTCCGCTTCGCCTTTTTACGCAGGCAAAATCGAGCAGAAATTAGTCGTTCTTCAGGATTGCGCTAAGGCCTTTAATTGTCCTCTCGCCTATTGCAATATCGTCGGCGGACAGGACGAGCTTGTTTTTGACGGCAGGAGTATGCTTGTCAATTCGGACGGCAGCTTAGCGAGCTGCGCAAAGGGATTTGAAGAAGATTTGCTCATCGCCGAGATTGAAAAAGGCAAAAAAATTCAATCGGCATCGGCAGTAATGAAAACCGACTATGTCGGGGAGATTTATCAGGCCCTTGTGCTCGGCACGAGAGATTATATAAGAAAGAACGGTTTTAAAAAGGTTTTAATCGGTCTTAGCGGCGGAATTGATTCGTCACTTACCGCGGCAATCGCAGTCGATGCGCTCGGCAAAGAAAATGTCATCGGGATAACGATGCCGACGAGATTCAACTCGGCTGAAACCATAAGCGACGCTGAAAAGACCGCGAAAAATCTGGGGATAGAATTTCACAACATCCCGATTGAGCAAATTTTGCACAGTTTTAACGGCGAACTTGCGAAAACAAACGGATGGAGCGATAAAAGTCTCGCTTATGAAAATCTTCAGGCAAGGATACGGGGCACTATCCTGATGTCGCTGAGCAACAGCAGCGGCCATATAGTTCTGACGACTGGAAACAAGAGCGAAACGGCGGTCGGATACTCGACGCTTTACGGCGATACGGCGGGCGGGTTTGCGGTGATAAAAGATGTGCCTAAAACAGTAGTTTATCAATTGTGCGAACATAAAAATAAAATAAGCGGCAAAGAAATTATTCCGCAAACCGTAATCGACAGAATACCGACGGCGGAACTGCGGCCCGGCCAAAAGGACAGTGATTCGCTGCCGGAATATGATTTGCTCGATGAGATACTTAAAGGTTATATCGAAGAGGAAAAATCACTGTCCGAACTCGTTGAGGAAGGTTTCGACGCGGAAACAACACTAAAGGTTATTAAAATGGTTGACCGAAACGAATATAAACGGCGTCAATGTCCGCCGGGGGTTAAAATCACTCCCAAGGCTTTCGGAAGAGATAGAAGAATGCCGATTACCAATCGTTATCGACAACAAATACTATAGCAAAATATTTAGTCAGCATCGCAGATGCTGTTCCGTATAACCCCAGCCTAAATTCTCTTACGGCTCAAAGACTTTTCTGTAAATTTAATTATATCGCTCATCATCTGGGCGGCTTCGACGGGATGTTTTCCCGCGGCGGTTTCGGCGGAAAGCATTACATAGTCGGAACCGTCTATTATCGCATTAGCTACATCGCTTGCCTCTGCGCGTGTGGGGCGAAGATGTTCGGTCATACTTTCGAGCATTTGAGTTGCGGTAATCACAAAATTTTTGTTATGGCTGCATTTTTTAATAATCATCTTTTGTATCACAGGAACTTCGTATATAGGCAAAGAAACACCCATATCGCCGCGGGCAATCATAATACCGTCAGAAACTTCCAGTATCTGGTCAATATTTTCAACTCCCTGACGGTTTTCAATCTTGGCAATCAGGGGGCAATCGAATTTATTGCGGTTAATAAATTTTCTAACACTGAGAATGTCCTTTTTGCTCCGCACAAAGGACTGGGCAATGAAATCGACCTTGTTTGCTATGCCGAACAGGATATTGTCTTTGTCCTTATCGGTCAGACCCTCGAATTTCAAACTGATGTCGGGAATATTGATGCCTTTATGTTCCTTTAAAATACCGGGTACGAGAACTTCAGCCTTTATGCCGGCTCTGTCGCGGCTTTTGACTTTCAGGACGAGATTGCCGTCGTCTATGAAAATGTGACAGCCCGTTTTTATATCGTACAGGGAACCTGTGTAGTCAAACGGGATAACATTTTTTTTGTCAGTTTCAAGTTTGTTAATCAGGGTTACTGTACTGCCCTTTACAAGTTCAATCATTTTTCTTGGGCCTTTGAACAGGCCGACTCTTATCCTGTAGCCTTCAAGGTCCTGCAGGATTTTTATTTTGTTTCTACGGGTCTTATTTAACCGCCTGATAATATCTATATTTTGCTTATGGGTTTTGTGTGTGCCGTGAGAGAAATTAAGTCTTGCCACATTCATACCGGCTAAAATCAGTTTTTTTAAGACAGCGGCATTGCTGCTTGAAGGACCCAGGGTACAGATTATTTTTGTCCTGCTCATTTTTGCTCCTGCAAATTTTGTAAACCGTAAAAACCACCGGTGCATGGGTGAAGTATAACCGCCGGTGCGGCAAGTTCAATGTTTTTCCGGAAGGAAGCCGTAAAGGGCGGATAAATCGCGGCTGACGGCAATAAACTTTGCTAAAACCACAGTATTGATAATAAAACCTGTTTGAGTATAATTAGAGGCTTAAATTACAGACTTTATTAGCCTTAATGAAAAGGGATTTATTATGAAAAAGGCAATAAGAATAATCTGGATTTGCTTTATATTTTTGATCCTTGTTTCGCCGACTAATGCCGAGGTTGTGCTTACTATAAACGGTATTGATGCAGCGAAAGAGCCTGCTGAAATAGAAGGCAAGGAAAAACTCTTGATTGCTATCGATGGTAAGACTGAAAAGGATGTTGATTACTCTGTGACATCTGAAATGGGTTGCAAAATTGAGCTAATCACGGAGCAGATATCTTTAGCAGAGAAGCCGCAGGATTACTATCTGTTTAAGTTTGAAGAAAAAATTGGTATGGGCACTGTGAATCTTTATGCAGACGACAAACACATTTATCAGCTTGTTCTTTTTTACAACCCTGAGACTGATAAGGTAATCACTTTCGGCATTGGCTATGATGCCTTGCATTGGGTGCCTCCTGTTGAGAAACCATTAGCAGTGAGCCATTTAGAGCCTGAAACATTTGAACAGGAACTGGTAGTACCTGATGCTCTTCAATCATGGAGATTTAAACATAGAGAGAAAAGTCAGGATAAGGTTCTAATGACTTGTCCTTCTTCAAGCCAAGTTAGCAAGACAATTATTACTTCAAAAGAAGTTAGAGGTTCTGAAAGAACATTTGCTATAACTACTGACAATGGTGAACTGTTATTAGACGGAGGTGTTGTGGATGTTATTAACGACATCACAACAAATACTGTATGGATATCAGATAATACTTATCACATCTTGAATCCTATCGATGTTAATGGTGCAATGCTTGTTATTGAGCCAGGCACTATAGTAGAGTTCGCTGCAGGTGTTAGTGCAGGAATTAGGACTGTGAGTGGAGGTGTTGTTATTTCTAGAGGTACTGCTCAAAACCCCATTGTGTTTACATCAGATTCAGCAACTCCAGTGTATAACGATTATTATTGTCCATTGTATATAACTGAGACAGGTTCAACCGCAACGGAGATGATGTACACTATCGTGGAATGGGCTTATGCAGGAATTGTTGTATTAAATAGGAATCTTGACAAGAACATTGAGAACAATTACTTCGTGAATTGTGTTTATGGTATTGTTGAGTACGGACCTGAGCATACCAATATCGTCAACAACCTTTGTTTTGGCTCATATTATAGCGGTATCGAGGTTTATTTAGCCTCAACTACTGGATTAGCAGATGCTAATAGTGTTATATACATTGAGAACAACACCTGTGACTATTACCAAGATAATGGAATTACGGTTCATGGTGTTACAGCAAACGAAGACTCTGGCTTTGTCTTTATTGCGAACAATATTGTTTCAGGCTCTTATGTTGCAGGACTCAATCTTGTTGATGGATACATGTATGCATCTGTATTGAATACAGGGTATTATGATAATGTTGCTAACAAGAACTGGGAGTTTGATGAGCTAAATCCTATTATAATGACTATAAATCCCTATGAAACTGGTACGAGTGGTTATGCTCCTATCTGTTATCTCAATCAGTCATGTGACTTCATTGATGCCGGTAGTCTCTTACCGGAACAGACACAGTTTGTTGGCAAGACCACCTCTACAACTCTTGTTCCCGATGGTAATGTAGCTGATATTGGTTTTCATTATCCCAATTGGGATCATGTGAACACTGGTGAGGGCGATTACTATGCAGGAGACCTTGATGAGAACTTAGTAGTTGATTTCAGAGACTTTGCTGTTCTTGCTAATAGTTGGCTTGACACTTATGACATAAATGCTTTAGCGGATATGTGTGGTAATTGGTTAATTACTGGTGGACCTGCACCTAATCTTTTGCCTACTTTTGACCAAGATTCTAATAACTTGAGCGATTATGTAAGAGTAACTACTTCTATCTCCGATCCTCAGATTCATATGGCATGGCTTATGATAGACGGCGAGAAGTATGGTGAGTTCGGAGAGTCAGATTATGGATATAACATAGATGTGAAGACTGAGCAATTTACTAATGGAATCCATTCTGTTAAGATTGTTTTCATGTATGGGGATTCTGTGATTTGTTCGGAAGCTATTCCCTGCACATTTAATAATGAGGTTAGCATGCTCATTAGAGGCGATGGTTTTACACCAGGTGAGGATTATCATCTATACGGTCTGGCTACTGGTACTTACCTTGTTGAGATAGTAGATATAATTAATAGTTCTACAATCTATTCACAGAGTTTTGTGGATGGACTCAACGCCCATGTGAGTGCAGCTTCTTTCACTGAAGAAGATGGAGCTTATGAACTCGGTATTAAGGCAGAGACATTGCTGCTTTCTGCTTCTTGGAGAGATGTAGTTAAGAGAATTGTCGGAAGAAAGTTCAAGAAGAAAGATTTTCCGCAAGATTGCAGCGTTAAGATGGTTATATTTGTTGGCAATAAGTCGCTTGAGAAAGCTAAGGAAAAATGCTGGAAAACAGC
>JAQTQF010000211.1 GCA_028712345.1 Phycisphaerae bacterium
AGCAGAGGATATCGGCAAGCTCGAAACAGACCCTGCGAATATAAGGTCGCAGGCTTATGATATTGTAGTTAATGGTTCGGAAATAGGCGGAGGCAGCGTTCGTATTCATCAGCCGCAGATGCAGGCGAAGGTTTTCGACCTGCTCAACATTACGAGAAAACAGGCTGAAGACAGATTTGGATTCTTCCTGCAGGCTCTCAAGTTCGGCGCCCCGCCACACGGAGGAATAGCGTTCGGTCTTGACAGGCTCGTTATGCTTTTGACGAAAACAGATAACATCCGCGATGTCATCGCGTTTCCAAAAACTCAGAAAGGCCAGTGTTTCCTGACCGATGCGCCGAGCGATGTTGACAAAAAGCAGTTGGACGAACTGAATCTGAGAGTCCAAATACACCATTAAAAAATTGAAATTTAGAATTATGAAATCTATCGCCTGAAAAAATCGGGCGACGAATGGTTGTTTTTATGTTGGGCAAAATAATAAACATATTAAAACAATTACTCGGATTCTTTCATCTTCGTCCGGTTTCTCTTGCGGGCAAATGCAGACTTCTTTTTGGTATAGCAATCCTGTTTGTTCTGGCCATCGCCCTGTTAATTCCCTATTTCTGGATGGTCAAGCTTGTCGAGAAAGCGGTTCTTGACTCCGGCAGGGCAGTTGTCAATACGGTTTACGAAAAGCATTTCAGGCTCACGGACGACAGCGCCAAAGTACCGGTAATGCTTGATGAAAGCGGGGCAAAAAGAGAGGTTCAGTCGAGCAGAGTTAAATGGCTCCGGTTCGACCAGTCGCAGCAGGACTGGAAAAATCAGCTTTCTGAAAGGCAGAATCAAATCATAGAGCAGCTTAGAGGACAGGACAGGATTACTGAGATGGTCTGGGCGGAAAAACTCGAAGGTTCTTCCGAAACGACCTATATAAATCTTGTCCGTGTCAATAAAAGATGTCTCACCTGTCATAGTCCCGATGGTCCGGGGCCGGTTTTCAGTCTTGCCGAGCCGGTCGGTGCGATTTTAGTTCAGATGCCCGGCAGAGGTACCAGCAGAACGCTTCTTTTAAATCGTATATGTCTCATCGCTGCCGGTCTGCTTGCCGGCGCCGGCGCGATTGTCGCTTTTTATATAATCGCTCAGCGCGTGATTTTAAGCCCCATAAGGCAATTGCGGGCTATGGTGAATAATGTCTCCAGTGGAAATCTTGATGTTCGATGCGCGATAAAAACAAAAGATGAATTTGAAAAGCTCGGTGCCGCTCTTAACGCGATGCTTGATAATCTTACTGAAGGGCAGAAAAAGCTCTGGCTCGCCAACAAGCAGCTCGACGGGAAAATCACGGAACTTTCCGAAAGAAATATTGAGCTTTTCAAGGCAAACAAAATTAAGGGAGAGTTTCTTGCTAATATGTCTCACGAGTTTCGCACACCGCTGAACGCCATTCTCGGCTTTGCTGAAATTCTTCGCGAAAAACCCGCTGACGATATCGCAAAAAGCAAACGGTACGCCGAGAACATCGTCAGCAGCGGAAGAAATCTTCTGAATATGATTAATGATTTGCTCGAACTGGCCAAGGCCGAAGCGGGCAAAATTGAAATGCACATTGAAAAAACGAGTATCCCGGAACTTTGCAGGGGACTGTCGGCATTCTTTTCTCCGTTGACAGAAAAGCAGAAAATAAAAGTCCGGCTGATGGTGGACGAAGATATCCCGATAATAAAAACCGATGCCGGCAAGGTTCAGCAGATTCTTTATAATCTTCTCAGCAACGCCGTTAAATTTACGCCCGAAAACGGGAAAATAGAGATAAAGGCTTTTATGCCTGAGGTTCAGACCGTAAGAATTTCAATTGCTGATACCGGCCCGGGAATTGCCGAGGCGGACAAAGAAAAGATATTTGAAAAGTTTCGGCAAATCGACGGCTCTCTTACTCGAAATCAAACCGGCACGGGATTGGGGCTTGCGATAAGCATCGAACTTGCCAAACTGTTGAGCGGAAAAATAGATATGGAAAGCTCACTCGGCGAAGGAGCGACCTTCTGGCTTGATTTACCGATTATTAGAGCCGATGAAGGGCAGTAGTTCAAACTCAATGGCACCTGCTTCAACAAACAGTCTGTTCGATACTTCTGAAAATCAGCAACCCTGCGGTAAGATCGCGACGGTTGCTTTTGATAGCGGCGTGGATAATGTTTTTGATTATTTACTGCCGGACAAACTCGGCGTTGTCCTGCCCGGCCAGAGACTTGAAGCGCCTTTCGGCAGAGCCAATAAACTTTCCAGTGGTTTCTGTGTGGAAGTAAAAGATAATCAGGCGGGTAAAGAGCCCAAGAGAAGGCTGAAATTTGTAAAAAAAATTATCGATACCAAGCCTCTGCTCGATGCCAGGCTTCTTGAATTTGGAAAATGGCTCAGTGATTTTTATGTCTGTCCGCTTGGACAGGTATTAAGTGCAATGGTTCCTGCCGCTGTGAAAAAAGGCACCGGCGAAAAACAAATTAAACATATCTTTCTTGCCAGCCGGATAAATTAGGGATAAATTAGGGGGATAAATTAGGGACAGCCACCTATTTTGTAGTTGACAAATCGGCTTCGCCGCGTATTCTTATGATATGCCAAGGATAGCACGGATAGTTGCCGAAGGATTGCCTCATCATATTACCCAGCGAGGCAATAATAAGCAGGATGTATTTTTTGTCGATGACGACAGAAGAGTATATCTTGAAATATTGAAACGGCAATCTGACAAATATGGCCTTACAATAATCGGTTATTGTCTGATGGCCAATCATATACATTTAATAGCAATTCCTGCACGCGAAAAATCTCTTGCCGAAGCTGTCGGCAGAACTCATTTTATTTACACACAGTATATTAATCGTTTTCACAAACGCAGCGGCCATCTCTGGCAGGGCAGATTTTATTCCTGCGGCCTTGATGAAAAACATTTTTTTATGGCAATGCGTTATATAGAACGAAATCCGATTAGAGCAGGGATATGCCGAAATGCCTGGAATTATCCATGGTCAAGCGCCGCCTGTCATATTGATGCCGATAGCAAATCAGATGTACTCGACTTGCACAGATGGTTCGAGAATATGGGGGCTGAACAATGGAAGAGTTTACTGGCACAAAAAATTGAAGGAAAAGAAATTAAGATGCTTCGGGCAGGTACCCTTAGAGGCAGACCTTTAGGCGGCGATAGCTTCATCAGCAAACTGGAGAAAACAATTGGTCGCAGATTGCGGCCATTACCAGTTGGCAGACCCAAAAAGCAAATAAAACAAAAAATAGGCGGCAGTTCTAAATTTAAAGGAAATAAATAGGTGGCTGTCCCTAATTTAGGAAGTCTGTTCGATACTTCTGAAAATCAGCAACCCTGCGGTAAGATCGCGACGGTTGCTTTTGATAGCGGCGTAGATAATGTTTTTGATTATTTACTGCCCGACCGTCTCGGCGAGGTACTGCCCGGCCAGCGGCTCGAAGCGCCTTTCGGCAGAGCCAACAAACTTTCCAGCGGTTTCTGCGTTGAGGTAAAAGACAATCAAACAGGTAAAGAGCTGAAGCGAAAGCTGAAATTTGTAAAAAAAATTATCGATACCGCTCCTCTGCTCGATGCCAGGCTTCTTGAGTTCGGC
>JAQTQF010000212.1 GCA_028712345.1 Phycisphaerae bacterium
TATTTCATCTTTCTCCGGGTAACTGGCAAAAGAAGGGTCCGTCAGACCGCTCCATACCACCAACCCCCTTGTCTTCACTGCATTAGCTGCATGCATCAGACCACCTTCCGTACCCAGGAAAAGTCTGGATCGACCAATCATGACAGCTGCCTCGCGAAACGAAAGTCTTCCACAGAAGTTGATCACGCCATTCAAAGGACGGGCACCTGCCACTCCGACCTGAACAACACAGATCCCCTTGCGATTCTTGCCCAGCCAATCAACCACAGCCTGCCATTTTTCAAAAGGCCAAGCCCTTAGATCTCCGAAAAAATCCGCGTTCGTATTTGGTTCAATAGTTATGAAGATGGACATGTTGTTCTGCTTGATCAGATCACTTATCTTGTTCTCTTCTTCCGGCGTTAAGAACAGTTCGCATTGATGTGGTAGACCATTCAGACCGACGCTTGCTGCAAGAATATCGATAATATGTCCGCCCGTCTTCCATATGTATCGTCCCTGTTCAATTCTGGACACATAGCCATGTTGTGGCAAATCCAAATATATAGATTCAAACCCTTCTCTCTGTGTACGCCTGTAATATAAGTTTTCGATTTGCCCCTTAAACCTGTTAAAACCTATTGCAGCTTCACCAATCCTATCCATTAGTTTCGAAACCGCGCCCTTACCCGGACAAGAAGGAAACTCAACAAACGGATTGTTCTGAAAGATTGGAGAGACGTGCCTTTTGGAAGCCCTGTCATAATGTACGCCAAGAAGGATATCGCTCAAGCGTGGCCGGTCACATAACAGAACTTTCTTCCCATTACGCGCGTATAATGCACGTACTACAGGAGTCCATAATAAATCTCCACCTAGGCCCATTCAATCACCAAGAAATTCTTGTTCTACAATCTGCGTCCATCCGCCTTCACGAGCTTACGGTGCAACAAGTCGGCGTTAATCCCTGCCAGCCAACGGGGCTTGGGGCAGGCTGGTGTGGTTACATAAAGTACATGGTATTGCGCTTCCTTTGCGACCTTCTGTTCAAGCTTCCGGATGTTTCACACCCGCGTCTCCCGACGCTTAAGTTGCCCAAGATAGCAAAGGATGAATTGAATACGGAAGCATCCAAATTCATCTCGTTCCTTTGCTACCTTCGTTACCTTATGTGAATATATTCCCGGCTTCCTTTTTTCGATCTCAAGCAGGCTCTAATTACCATGGCTTTCGTATCACCGCGCTTCCCCCTCCGTCGCACATCGGTACTGCCACGCATCCGGTTTCCGCCGAGAACTCTTTGAAACTGCCCTGAATTCCCTCGCTGAAACCACCAAAGAAATCATGAATCAGTATTATTCCGCCAGGCTGAAGGTTCTTCCAGAAGAAATGAAGACCTGCTTCGGTTGGCGCGGCAAGATCACAATCAAGATGGACAAACCGCCATTTGACAGCCTCCAACCCTTTTGCAGTATCCGGGAAAAACCCTTTACAAATCACTAAGCGATCGCGCGAATCACCAGCAGTAATATACCTGACCACACTGGCTTCGTCCGTGTTACCGTAATCCCCGGCTTTTACTTTAAAACTACTTCGTAATGATTCAACAGCCACATCCTTCGCATCAAATCCCCGGAATGTGTCGAAGCAGTAAAGCTTTGCATTATCCGACATATTCTTAAAAATCAGTCGTGCCGTTCGTCCTTGGTGTGTACCCAGTTCCGCATACTCCCCCGAATTACACGCCACCACTCGATCCATCAGCATGCGAATTATAAGCCACCTGTTACTATCCCTGATTATCTTATCGGAACGATAATTAAAAATACGGGTATCACCAACAAAATCCGGGTATATTTTCCCACAATACATTGGAAACAATTTCTCCTGAACATAAAAGCGATCAGGTAAAACCATTTCAGCCAGAGTTAATCGTATTTTCTTTATCATAAATTGTATTCGCTCAAACATGATCCGGCTATTCCTCCCTTCGTTAACTTCGCCTTCCCGCTTCGCGTCCTTGGCGAACTTGGCGGTTAATACCTTCTTTCTTTGTGACCTTAGCGTTTAATCCCATGTTCCTTCGTACCGCTTTGTACACCCCTTACACCATGCGCTTAGCGCCATGCAACTCTTCGCTCCTGCTATCCCTGCGCCCCCATTTTGAGCCCTTTTTTCCGTTCCTTTAAGTAATAGAGCAGAGCCCGCCGCCTATCCCATCCTTTCAACGGGGTCCATGCAATATCGACAAGAAAATGATATACAAATCCCAGCAGGTCACCGCTCATCCATGAACATTCTGCTGCATACCGACGTGCAGTCGACATCGCCTCTTTCCTGTATGAAATATATTTCTGTGCCTCGGGCATTTTGAAAAGATTCTCAACAAGCCTCAACTTCTCAAAGCGGCGATCCTTCGTCCATGAACTGTGGCTTTTGGTATCATCATGGAAACGATATGTAACCAGTTTTTCGTGTACATACAACGGTGGCTTGACAACCGATAATTTAAGAAGAATATCCATGTCCATAACGAAATGCATACTTTCATCAACACCTCCTATGCGAACAATCAAATCCCCGTCCATAAGGCCACCAGGTTGGGTTCCTGTCTTAAGCCGGGATATCGAATTACCAACATCAGGAGCCAGCCTTGTTGGAGGCCCATACGTCTTCTCGGAAGAGGAATGCGGTTCACCGTTCGCATATATAACATCCCTGTAACCATGAACATGGCTGGCTTCGGGATGTTCAAGCAATGCATTGACCGCTTTGAACAAACTACACGGAGTTAAGACGTCATCTGAATTCTGCCAGTTGAAGTATTTTCCCGTAGACTTTCTCAACCCTTTATTGATGGCATCACTCTGCCCTCTATCCTTTTCGCTTACCCAGAAGGTGAATAATGAGCCGTATTTCTTTACAATGTCAGCACCACCATCCGTAGATGCTGCATCGTATACAAAGAACTCCAGATCGGGATATCCCTGCAATAAAACTGACCGGATTGATTCTTCAATGAACTGGCCCTGATTATATGACGGCATTACAATACTGACTCGCGGCCATTCTGAACGTTTTGCCAGCCAATCAGAATTTTTCGACTCCTCTGTCCATGGCCAGCCAGTCTTGCCGGCGGGCGGCGCTGGCAATTCACTTAATCTAGGACATTTCATATTGTTTTAAAAAAGATTTTCCACCACTAAGTTAACGAAGTACACAAAGCAAGCATGTACTTGGCGAACTTCGTGGTTAATCAGCATTCACGTCAAGAAGGCTTTCTCGTCCATTCTTACAAAAGAGGGTATTCTCAATCAGCACAAGGTCCATATCCGTTGTATCCAGCATTTCCAAAGCAACATGGCAGTAGTTCAGGATCGGTTCACCGCGAGGATTAAATGATGTATTAAGTATTATCGGAAAACCCGAAAGCTTCTCAAACTCCTTAAGGACATCGTAGATGAAACCATTCTGTTCCCTGTTTATGGTTTGCAACCGTGCGCTCCCGTCAACATGCGTAATCGATGGAAGTATCTCCCGGTATTCTTCCCGCGTATAACAAATCACAGACATGTAAGGAATATCTACTACGCTTGTAAAGTACTTGCTGGCACCTTCGGAAGTCACGATAGGTGCAAAAGGCCTGTACC
>JAQTQF010000213.1 GCA_028712345.1 Phycisphaerae bacterium
TGTATCGCGCTTACCAGGCCCGCTATCCCGACAGGCAGACAGCCTGCGAAAACAGTAAGACCCTGCCAAAGACTCAATGCCACCTTGAAATCCGTTGAGAAAAATCCCATAGAGTTCATAGCCATCATTGCGCCGACAAGGCCGTAAATGCCCTGCGTACCGGGAAGCACGACGAGCATAAAGTTCAGCCCGTATCTTTCGGGTTTTTCAGTCAGAACGCCCGCTGCTGCCCGGCCTGCGATACCTACACCGGCAGCAGAGCCGGAACCTGCAAGAAACACCGCTGCTGCTATACCTAAAACTGCCAACATATTGCCCGCTTGTACAAATTCCATAGCTAAACCTCACCAAAAAAAGTTATCTATTTTTCGTTTTTATTATTGTAAATTATCCATCATTTTTTTGACGATTGATGGTCATCTTTTATATATACATATTTATACTGTTTTGACAGTGGAGCAAACTCTTTGCCGCCGCCGACGAGAAACTTCGGGAAGTATTCCACGAATTGAAGCCTCATAGTATGTACAAATGAGCCTAATGCCGAGGATGCCGTCGTTAAGAAAATATGGCCGAACACAAGTATGACCCCGGCGACGACAAGGCCTACATAAGGCAGTTTAGTAGCGGTTTTGGCGATTTCGTTTATAGCCATCGCTACGCCCGCCGAAGATATTCCCAGCGCCATCAGACGCAGATAGCTCAAAATATAGCCTAAATAGAATACTGAACTGAATAATTGATAAGACCCCATTCCTATTCTGCCGCCCCAGCCGCCTTCTCTCTGGCTGAACAGTAAAATTCCGACTGCCGGCAGTATTGCGAATTTTATCGCCCCCGAACCTATTGCCGCCGGAATATGCCCCATCTTGGCCGCTCCGAACAGGGCAAAGGAATTGATGAGCAGAAGCCATACGAGTTTGTCAAATACCGCAGCGGCATATTCCTTTCGCCGCATACAATCGATGAACCCGATTAATAGACCGAGCATTATCTGGAAGTAGCCGAGGCCTACCGCTATAGCGAAAAATTTCATCGGGTCTTTCAATGGGTCAAACCACATAGTTCGATCGATAAAACCACTGAGCCATTTTATGTTATGCGCAATGGCAACTTCACGCAGCCCCGAGCCGAACCAGCCGCCGGTCATAGCGCCGGTACCGATGGTCAAAACTCCGCATATTGCCAGCAAGTACAGCAGACTCTTGTCGCCCTGAAGTTTTTTGATAAAGAACGCGGATATTGCGATTAGTATTAATCCCGCCCCCGCATCGCCTAAGCATAGAGCGAAAAAGATTGCGAAAAACGGGGCCAGCAATATTGTCGGGTCAACCTCGACATATTGCGGCATTCCGTACATTCGCGTAATAACTTCAAAAGGTTTCAATATCCGGCTGTTTTCAATGTGTACCGGAATTTCCTCATCCTCGGCCGGACTGATAAGGCTGATGCTTGTGCCGCTGAATCCGGAAAGGATATTTTTAATTTTTTTCAGGTCGTGTTTTTTTACCCATCCCTCAAAAAGAACTGTTTGTTCGGTCTCCGGCACGGCAAGTCTCGTTTGCTCCCTGCCGAGAAGATTTTTGTAATAGTCCGCCAGCATTCCAATCTGCAGCCGGTCCTTACTCATCTGCCGGGCCTGTTCTTGGAGTTCGGCAATCCGCTGTTGAGTCTCATCAAGCTGTTTTTGAGCATTTTTAATCAGTTCAGCCGGCGTGCCTTTGAATTGTGACAAATTTACCGCCTCGAATTCGACGCTTCGCAGGGCTTTGTAAATTTCCGCTGCGTTTTCTTTCAGTCCAATCACAACACAGGAGATATGTCCGTCTTTTTTGCCGGCAGTTTCAATTGCCGCCTTGAATTCCTTTATTTTTTCCTGCGCCGCAATGAAATTTTTAGTAGGGATAAGACCTAAAATTACCGCGCCTTTCTCGAAATTTTCCAAATCGGAAAGGTTTATATCAAGCTCCTGCCACGGCAGAAGCATAGCAAGCTGGGAATTAAGCTGTTCCTGACTGTCCCGCTGTTTGGCTAATTTGCCGCTCAGTTCGGTGCATTGTTCGAGCATCTTCATCGCCGCATCGCCGCGAACCGTGCTTGTATAATTTTCTTCGCTTACTACCGCTCGGGGAGCAAGGGCTTGGGTTAAACTGCGTTTGGGGGCATATTGAGCGAGAAATTCAACCGCCGCGTCAATCTTTGCGCTTAGTTCTTCAATCTGCTTTGGCTTCTCTTTTTCGGTATGCAGTTCAGGCCATTCCTTGCTGACGATTGCCCGCTCAGCATCGTGTATCTGCATCATTCCTGAGCTCTGAAGCGCCTCGAGAACATCGGCTGCTTCAGTAGAGTAGCTGGCAATCAGAACTTTTTGCATACGGGCTATTGACATTTTCTATCCGTTGCGAGCGTTATCATTGTTTTTTTGTGCTATTTGGTTGCGAAGGAAATCCACGGCCTTCGACGACGCCGAATCTTTCCGCCCCGAAGCGGTGTTTTTTAGATTCTGCTGCTGTTGCGCAGCTTCAGAGGCCAATTTGTCTGCCTCCTGCTGGCCGTTCGCTCGCCCCTGGGCGGTCGCGTTTTCGATTGCTTCCAATCGCTGCTTTTTGGCCAGCTCGAGTTTAGAAATTTGTTCTTTTTTGAGTGCTTCAGCGGTTTGGACGGCATTTTTTTCCGCCTCTTCTATCAGTTTTTTTGCCTTGCTTTCAGCATCCCTAATCTGTTTTATCAACTCCATTTTCAACTCACATTCTGAAATTTGAGTTCAATTTTACCCGCCATTCCGGTGCATCGTTACAACAGGCCTGCGAAAGAAACTGAGTATAGATATTGTCGCACGAATTTCCAGAAAATTAAAAGGCTTTTTGAAAGTTTGTCGAGCTGTCGTCTCTTTTGACGAAGCGGATACGCGTAAATCGGATATTTGTAATGCCAATAGCGTTTTTTTGGGACTAAGGCGTAAAATATTATTCCCATTTTTAATTTTTCGGCAACAAAAGAGATGGAAAATATACAATTTTATTATAATGCGTAAACGGGTGATTTTATCGGTCGTTTTGAAGTGATTAAAAAATTTTTGGAGACAGGTAAAAAGGAATCCCAGTTTCACGACTCAAGACATTATAGACAGGTCTAAAACCTATTTAAACCTGGGCTGTTTCCGGTTCAAGATTAATTTGTCTGCTTTCCTGCTCGCCGGGCCTGAAATTTAAAGGCTCAGCAAACTGAAGGGCGACCTTTTTCATAAAGGGGTTCACATCTTCAACTCTACAGACAAAACCGCTTCTCATACAGCTTTCGAGGTCGAATGAGTTGTCCTGACCGTAATGCGGGATACTGAACCGTGTGGTTATATACTGGCCCGGATAAGGGCAGGTATCGGAATAGCAGGTAAAAGCAGCTCCACCGCTCGAAAGGTCGAACATCTGACCCTGGTTTATTTCATTATTAAAATCTTCGGCGAACCAGACCGGCCAATGATAGTTCAAGCGTCTTTCTCTGCGGCGTTCTGCTGAATTTTCGTTCATCTCTGTTTTCCTTTAAGTTGATATTTTCTGTTCGACAAAACACAGAGAACGCTTAATAGCAGCAGATGCGAAAGCCATCTTTTTTTTTAGA
>JAQTQF010000214.1 GCA_028712345.1 Phycisphaerae bacterium
CGGAATGGGAACTTTGACGACACCTTCAACGGTTTCTGAAATTATTCCTGAGCCTGCGACAATAGCATTGTTTGTGCCCGCAATATTTACATTGATAAGTAAACGCAAGAAATAAGAAATTATAATGAAAATTTGGATTCTGACAATTTGCTGGTTAGCTGTGATTTCTGCGACAGGTTTTGCGCAAAGCGGCTATGCTGTTTTAGTGGAAGAAAGCCCTGTCGGTTCAGGGGAAATCACTCCGGGAATCGGCGTACATACTTTCAATGCCAATCAGACGGTTACGCTGACAACCGTTCCCAAGGCAGGGTATCATTTTGTTTATTGGCTCGGCGATGTCAGCGATCCGACGGCTAACAGAACAACCGTGTCTGTTGACGGGCCTAAAATTATTATAGCGGTTTTTGAACGCGACCAGTACGAATTACCAGGCGGTGATATGGGAATAGGTTCAGGACAGGAGAAACTTACAAGGCGCATTGAAGGGGTCTCAAGCGGCGGTTCTTCAGGAGCCAGCGGAAGGTATGACCCTCCGGAGCCGCCCCCTCCGCAGCCGGAGCCGGTACCTGAGCCCCAGACTATGATTTTGCTCTCGACCGGAGCGTATATGGGACTGCGAAAGAGATTATTTAGGAAATGTGATTGATAGCATAGACACCGACGGCATCAAGGGCCAGGTCCCCGGAATCCTTAATGTACTCAGGTGCGAAATAAAAGGAGCCCTGTTACTGTTTGTAGGGAAGAAGACTGATGGCCGGCAGTTGAAGAAACTGCCGGCTGAATTTTTATCAGCCTATGAAGGCGTTTTCAATGGTCTGATCAACAGAAATATCCGGTTCGTTTTTTTCCGGGCTGACCGGCAGATAAACCGTAAATGTTGTACCTTTGTTCAATTTGCTGTCAACTATAATTCTTCCGCTATGCTGATTGATAATCTGAGCGACAATGGGAAGTCCCAAACCTGTGCCTGCGATTTCTTTTCCCGGTCTTCTAACTCTGTAAAATCTCTCAAATATTTTTGGCAGGTCGTCTTTAGGCATTCCCATTCCAGTATCAGATACGGTAATTACAATTTCGTCATTCTGACGCACTGCTTCGAGCAAAACCTTGCCTTTTTCAGGGGTGAATTTTATCGCGTTGCTAAGCAGGTTTGTCAGTACCTGTATTATGTGGTTGCGATCAAGCATCGCCTCACCGATATCCGCTGCCAAACTGACCGAAAGTTTGACCTTGTGCTTGTCGGCAAAGAGTTTCATTGTATCGGCAGCTTCTCGTACGATTTGACTGACATTGTTTAGTGCCGGATCGAATTTCATTCTGCCGGATTCGAGTTTCTGGAAATCAAGCACATCGTTTATTAGCATACTTAGCCGGTCAACATTTCTTTTTGCCAGCTCAAGAAATTTTTTCTGTTTTTTCTTTACTCTGCCGGCCATACCGTCAAGAACGATATTTATTCCTTCTTTGATGGCGGTGAGCGGCGTTCGCAATTCATGGGAAACCGTCGAAACAAACTGAGTCTTCAGTTCCATTGTCTCAATAAGTTTTTCCGCGGCGAATTTTTTCTCGGTTATATCATCGAGACAGACCACGGCGTACCTTTTATCTTCGATGATAACTGGTTCTATATTCATAAGAAAGCACAGTTTGGTGGGATTTCCGAAGAAATATGTGTCGCTCTGGAATTCAAATTCGTGAACGGACTGCGAAGTTTTAAAAACTTTTTTTATATTCTTTATTAAGGGACAGTTTCGGCATTTATGGCCAAAACCGCATTTTGTTCGTTCGGTTGTTGTCGTTGAACAGTTGAAGACCTCGCCGATATTCTTGTTTATAATTTCAGAATAATCTTTTTTCAGCAGTTTGTGGATGGCATTGTTCACACGAGAAATGGTTAGGGTTTCGTCGATGAGCAATAGGCCTATCGGTATCGCATCGAAAATAGCCTCGATATTTTTGTGTTTGCGGTCAATAAGATCTTCTTCGAGGAAGTTGTGGTTTTCAACCATAACGGTATTATCCTGATTATTTTTTGTCGAGCATTTGAAATATTTTTTCCATTAAGTCGGCGAAGTCGAATGGTTTGGTTACATAATCGACTACATCGAAAGAGCTGGCTGCCGCTATTTTCTGCGGTTCGCAGGCAGCGGTAACCATAATGACAGGAATCACCTTGAGTTGTTCGTCTTCCCGAAGACGGGCGAGCATTTCGATGCCGGTCATTATAGGCATATTGTTGTCCAGTAAAATAAGGTCGGGCCTTTCAGACGCGGCCAAGTCAAGTCCCTCCTGACCGTTTGATGCGGTAATAACCTTGAATTTGTTCCACTTCAGCCTGGTTTCGAGTGTACTTCGAAGGTCTGCTTCATCGTCGACTTCAAGAATAGTTGCATTCGCCGTTTTCTTTTTGGTTTTGAATAGTCCGAGCATAGTATATTCCTGAAAATATTTTCAAATTTCCAATCTGGGTATCGGCAGTAAATGTAGCGAGATTTAGCAAAAAATATTATTAGACAGTTGAATTAATGATTTCAGTGCAACAGATTAGTGTTATCGGTCTTTGCCGGCCCGTTAAAAAGTCCAATAAACGGTTAAGTGGTTAAGGTGCAGGCTTTTTTTGACGATTTGGGATATGCGATAAAACCGTATATGAACGGACAGGGAATAACTATGCCTAATAGCAAAATAGACACTGCCGCGATAGAAGCGATAAAAAGTCTGAAAGTTTTGGATGACGGCAGGCTTGAAGAGTTCATAAAGGCCGCAGCCGAAAGCGGCAAAAATATAATTACTCTGCTGAGGGAAAGCAACCTGTTTAGTGAAGAGCAATTGGCCAGAGTTGTTGCAGTATCGCATAAAATAGAATTTATAACTCTTAGTCCCGATATGATAGACCCTATAGCGGCACATATGATTTCTTACGAAATATCCAACGAACATAACCTCATAGCTGTAAAATCTGAGGGTGATAAACTGTATGTGGCGATGAGTTCGCCGATGAACTTAGCGGTTCGCGACCAGATGGAACTGAGGACCGGTTACAAAGTCGTGCCGTTGGCTGCTACGCCGAATGCAATCAAAGGGGCGATTCGCTATCATTTCAATGTCCAGAATGTAACAAAGCAGACAATTGCCTCGATGAGACTCAGGAAGCAGCGGCAGGGTGACAAGCAGGAGGTTACCATTCTAAGCAAGCTGCAGGAAAGCGACGACCCGATAAGCGGTCTTGTCAGCTCTATAATTTCAGGGGCAGTCGATTCGCGGGCAAGCGATATTCATTTTGAGCCGCAGGAAAAGAATCTGATTATCAGGTACAGGGTTGACGGAATTCTGAAAAAAGAACTTGAGATACCCGTAACCGCGCAGGCGGAAGTAATCAGCCATTTAAAGATACTTGCCGGGATGGACATAGCTGAAAAAAGAATTCCGCAGGACGGTCATATTACAACTGTTCACCGTAATCGTGAATTTGATTTGCGTGTTTCTTCATTGCCGTCGGTTACCGGAGAAAAAGTTGTTATAAGAATACTTGATAAGAGTAATAATCGCTGGAATCTTGATGATATAGCCCCTAA
>JAQTQF010000215.1 GCA_028712345.1 Phycisphaerae bacterium
TCCCACTCTCTGACCCTTGCCGCAGGTAAGAAGTCCGTCAATTGCTCTTATCCCGAACGAAAGCGGCTGGGTAATTTTTTCTCTGCTCAAGGGTGCAGGTCCCTGGGAATCGAGACTTCTGCTGTCCTGTCCGCTCAAAGCGATTCCGCCGTCAATCGGCTGACCGAGACCGTTAAGAACTCTGCCAAGTATGCTGTCGTCAATTTTTAAATGCCGCTGATACTCTCTTGCGGTAACAATATCGCCCGGACAAATACCACTGATATTTTCCAGCGGCAGCAGGACAAGATTTTCATTATTAAATCCGACAACTTCGGCAAGCACTCTCCTGCCGTGGCGCATACTGATGCCGCACAACTGCCCTATGCCGAGCGTTGGTCCCGCCGACTCAACCGTCAGACCGGCAACTCTGACAATTTTCCCCTGACAACTCAGGAGCTTTGTCTGCTCCACCGTACGGCACAGCATTTCAAAATCGATAGCTATATTTTCTTCAACAACGACTGTCATATATTTAACAAACCTGTTCGAGAGCTTTATTTATTTTTTCAAGGTGTTCTTCTATTATGTAATTTACCGTCCCCTTTGGAGTTTCCACTCTGCACTCGGCTTTATTCAGTGCCGGGTCGGCTTTAAATACGACGGATGGAAATTCCCATAAATCACCCTGCTTCTGGAGCTGATTTACCCGCTGCAAATCGTCATTGTCCAAAAAGACAGTAATTTCCTTAGCCTGCGGCGCACAATTCAGCGTTTCTGTTATTATGCCGGCTAAATTGTAATTTTCCTGTTTTATATTGACGGCAATTATTTTTTCCGCAATTTTGACGGCAAGATTCAGTACCTGGTCTTTGTATTGCTGTATCGTCTCGCTGGAAAATTTCTGCAGAGCCGAAACAATCGAAGCAGCCAATTCACAGTCCTGGGTAATTTGCTGCTTTTCCTGTATGACATCCTGGTCTAACTGTTCGGTCTGGTTCGGCTGCGATTTCGGCGTATCCGCATATGAATAACCCTCAAGTACACTGACTTCATTGACCGCAACATTACATAATATAGTAGCCTGACCGCCCATTTGTTTACTCTATAAAAACCAGTTCGCCCTTAGCGTTCATTTCACGCAGAACAGAAACAATATCTTCTTTTGCCTGTTCGATGTCTTCTTTTTTAGGCGATGACATAAGCGAAGTTTCCTCATCAATCATCGCAGCGGCTCTCTCGGAAATATTGGCACGAATTTTTGCAGTGATTTTCTCGTCAGTTTTGAAAAGAGCAAGAGCCATTTTCTGCGGCTCAACGCCTCGCAGAGCTTCCTGCAGAGACCTGTCAGCAACCTGAGTAATATCTTCCCATATAATCATAAGGTCGGTAATCTGCTTGCAGGCCTGCTCATCCGTTTTTTTCATCGACTCAATCAGTCCGTCGCGCAATTCTTTAGCCAGATTTCTCATAACAACGGCAACTTTTCTGTAACTCTGTTTTTTATCGGCGACAACAACACCCGCCGAGCCGCTCTGCAATTCAGTTATCTTCTGCGATACCATTGCGGCAATTCGTCTTTTCGCATCGGCGCTGATATTTTCAACACCCGTCATTCTGCTGATTACGGTAAGTCGCAACTGCTCCTTAAGCATTCCGAGCAATTCAGAACTCCTTTTGGCATCAAGTTCGCTCAGCACAACCGCAGCCGCCTGCGGATGTTCGCCGTTCAATACGGCAATCAGCGTACTGTTATTGGCCTGCTTTATCGGGATAAAAGGGTCCCGAAGGTGAAGAAGCTCTGAAATCTGAGTCTGTATGTTCGCGGCTTTTTCATTTCCAAGCGAGCTTCTGAGCAGTTTATCAAGAAAACTTTTAGTATGAGGTTTTTCACTCTTCTTCATCGTCATACAAAACTCTCTTGCAAGCTCAAGAGTATTGTCGCTGTGGCAGTGGCCGGATATGTCGAGATATGTAAGTTCCACCGCAAGGTCTCTTACGACATTTTCATCGGCCCCCTTGAGCAGTTCCGCCGCCATTGACGCATCGAGTGTCGAAAGAAGCAAAGCTGCTTTTTGTTTCCCCGTAAGTGCCATTAGTTTTCTTTCTCCTCAAGCCACTTCGTAAACACCTGCCTGGCCTGGTCAGGATTACTCCTTAATGCAGATGCAATCTGGTTTCTTAACATCATTGTCTCCGTTGCTCCATCTGCGGCAGGCAGCCGAGCAACTTCGCCTCCGCCTGCGGATAGTTGGCCGGCTATCTGAACCGGTGGTTTGGTGCCTTTGGCAAAAATCTTAAACACAAGCAGAGCACAAATTCCCGTAAGACCCAGCGAGAGCTGTTTGGCCAGCGATATATAACCTGAGAAATCAGCAGGCTCTTCAACTGCCTGTACCACGGGACGATTAAATTTCACATCCACAACTTTTAATGTATCAGTATTTTTTAATCCCACTGCGTTTTTAATGATTTCCTCGACATCGGACAGCGGTAAAATCTTTGCATCCGCCGCGGCATTTGCATCTGAAACTGATAAGTCAACGAACGCCGCAACCGAGAGTGATTGCACCTTACCTGGCAGTTCGGTTCGTTGTTCCACGATTTTACCGACTGCATACTCGGTCATCACAGTTTCATCCTTTTTCATACCGCCTGTTCCTGTCGGCTGGCCGTCGGAAGAAAGCTTTGCCGCCTGGGTCTCGGAATTACTCGTAACTTCTTCCTTTGTCGGAACTTTTCCCGCCGGGTCGTATGTTTCCGTAACCTGATTCAGGCTCGTAGTGTCTACGATTGCGCTGATTTTCACTTTCGCCCTGTCCGGCCCCAGCGCCATTGTGAGCATTTCTTCAACCTTGGCTGAAAGGGCTTGCTCAACCCTTTCCTTATAATCCTGAACTGTTCCTCCCGCACCGGCAAAACCTTCTTCACTGCCGCCGGTAAGCAGTCTGCCGTGACTATCTATCACGGTAACATTTTTGATATCGAGTCCTTCGACACTGCCGGCAACAAGGTGCGAAATAGCGGCAACATTAACACCGCTGAGTTTATACCCGGCTTGCAGCTTTAAGACCACCGAGGCGCTGGTGTTGTCTGTCTGCGAGTCAAATATTTTCTGTTTTGAATTTACCAAGTGAACTCTGGCTGTGATAACGCCTTCAATCATCTGGATACTTCTGGCAATCTCGTCTTCCAGTGCCCGCTTGAGATTGATATTCTGCACAAAGGGACTTATGCCTATTTTCTCATTGTCAAAAAGTTTGTATCCGCCCTTGTCGCTGCCTGTCAATCCGTCTCTGGCCATATCAAGACGAAGCTGATAAAGCTGATCGCTGGGAACATAAATAGCCGTTCCTCCGCTGCGAAGCTCATAAGCAATCGCCTTTTCGTTAATCTTGTCTGCAATCTTAGAGGCCTGTTCCGGAGCAAGGTCGCCGTAAAGCAGCCGCATATCCGGCTTCGATACCCAGTGGGCAACAAGACCTGAAACGGCGATCGCAGTAATTACCGCAGAAATCAGCAGCGCCCGCTGCACAAGACCGATGTTTTGCCAGATTGCGTTTATCCTGTTGAAAATATCCATTAG
>JAQTQF010000216.1 GCA_028712345.1 Phycisphaerae bacterium
GTGAATGATAGGATGCAGCGAGCGCACTACACGCTGACCGAGCCAGTCGGTAAACACTTCGATCCCCGCTTTAAGCCGGATCTCAGCCCGAAACAAATGCTCCAGCTGGGAGTGTTCGGTGGAAAATATATGACGGATTGTCGGGATGAATTCCCGCCTGAGTGGTTTCTACGCGCGAAACTGTGTCATGAAAGGCACGATCCTTCCCTGAACTTCTTCGGAGTGAATGCGAGTCAGCCGCTCGCAGTCTGGCGGAAGAAAGGATGGATCCATCCTGCGGATCCCCGTGGGTGGTTCCAGTGGTATTGCAGGTACTACCTCGGGCGACGCATGCCGGAGGAAGATGATCGACAAATTCGCCGATGGCTCGCGATGAAACGTCACGTGACGCAGGTACTGCGAAACTGTGACCGCGGCGATCTCTCTTGTCGCAGACGTCAAAGACAGGCGCTCTTACACTGGGCGTATGACAGCCGAAAGATGTAATATCTTTTCCATATGAGGCCTATGAAACTCCTTCCCCATCTCGTCGTTCTCTCGCTGATGCTCGCCTCCTGCGCGTCTCCGGAACCTTCAACGCCGCCGGTCGATGGCAACGTGGGCGCATCTTGCGCGACCGCTCAAGACTGTCACACACCCATGAATTATCTGATACGTTCCAACTGCCCATTCGGTTCTGCCTGTATAGACGGCGCCTGCGCAGTGGTCTGCCCCATGCCATCCAAAGAAGAAGGAACATGGAAGGAGAAGATGTCATGCGTCTCTGACGGAGAGTGTGATTGTGGTTCGTATGCTGCTTCGGATGCCAAGAGCTGTCGCTGCATTGATGGAGCGTGTGTCGCGGTGATGAGGCCGTGATTCGGCTCGGATGCCTTACCCAATTTTTGTATGGCTACGCGTATGGCCAGAGCATTACAAAAGAAGTAATGCTGATATACTTTCAACATGCAAAAAAGGAATTGCTCAAAAATAGGAACATACGGTTTTGCAGCCTGTCTTGGATTTTTGCTATGGGTTGGCCTTGCTGCATTTTTTCTTTCGTATGGTTCTATGGGAACAAAAGATGGAATTGATTTTATCTGGCAGATGGTTGGTTTTTCATTTTTACTGGCAACACTTGTCTACTCAGTAAATCCAAAATCACTTCAGCCAAAACAGCGAAAAAGGCTTCCTGTAATTGGTATTTCCTTAATTTTGTCAGGCGTTTTGATAATAGTGGGATATGGACTAATGGCTTTAGCTGTGAAGGCAGAACCTTCAGTTACAAGGGAGGCATTAAAGATGATGGGGCAATTTTTCTTTTTGGTAGCAACTTTTTTCTCGTCAGGAGGGATGGCAATGATGACTTTGGGATTTATGGGTGAAGATTAATCACTAAGCCATATCCGATGCTCAGATTCTCCATATTTATCTCAAATCACTGGAAAAGTTTTTCGCAGCTTTACCGAGTACTTAATCGCAATTTAAATTGATTAAATAATGGTGGACTCAGTTCGTTCTAATTGGAATCGACTTCAGGAAGAGATTTTTGATTGGTATGTGACGCTTTCAAGTCTTCAATTAGCTCATTAAAAAGCCAATTCATCTCTCTGTTATCTCACCAGAGGAGAATGGAAGCATCAGCTAGCGCACCGGTGAAGGATCAAAATCGTAGGGTGCAATTTGATGCCAAGATACTTCAACACCAAGTTCATTCATCTGTGGCTTGATGGACGCAATAAAGTCCTTCACTTTTGTGGTTAGCTTTCGTTCAAGAGAAGAGAAGATAACTTTGTCAGGCCTAATAATCTTTGCAATTTCCAACATTCTATCAAAATCTGCTTTCTTAAATAATTTTTGATTCATTTTTATCTCTCCAATTATGAATTTCCCATCTTGGATACAGACAATATCTAAATCACTAAAAACTTCCCCTCCTCGCTTCTTAAATACATCAAGGCTGGGCATATAGATGAAAGAAGTTTTGCTACTACCTAGCAATTCCCCGAGGACAATAGTCACAGGTACGAGGCCGTGCTTTGTGCAGGCAGCTTGAATACGACTATTGAGCCTGTAGTAATAATCTTCTTCGGGACGAAGAGAGAATTTATATGCGCACCCTTTGCACTCTAGGTGTTGCTTCGCTTCATCAATTTTGTACCAATTTGGAGAGCCGCACAGAGGGCAATATGGCCTGTATCCCATATCGATCAAATTGGATTCAGTCATTCTTTCCAAGGCATCCTTCACATCCTTCTTATTAAATCTCCATGCACGACCAGTGTGGGGCAAGGCATTGAACTCTTGTAGCTCTTTTCTTGCCTCGTCTTCAAATGCTTTAAATCGCAATTCCTCTCCACTAGAGGCTTGCTCTTTTGAGATTTGCAAGACGTATTCAGAAAGCCACGAAATACCATCGGTGGTAACAGTTGTCCCCTGAAAGTCTGTGCCAAAAGTTCTCATTTGTTTTTTTAATTTTCCAGAAATCATCGTGAGCCTGCCCGTATCGCGCGTGGGGTCTTGGTTCGATAGTTTATCGAACATATTGCGCCAATAGCGCTCACTCAAAAAGTGGTGAGCCATATAGAGCCCTTGGAATATTTCTAGCAAACCTGACAAGTACCTGCCCTTGTCGGATCGTGCGGTGTGTCCGAATTTCCTCTCTTCAATTGTGCGTCTAACATCTAAGGAGGAGAAATAATTATTGTGACCAAGAATTAGTCCCCAAAAAATTCCCCATTCTTCAGGAAGGTGGATATTAAGTCTTGGATTTTTCCCAGACATCGGAACAGAGGGGAATCCATCACCCTTAATTCTTGCTGCCCTCTTATCGAACATTTGAATGGCAAATCCGTTCTTCTGTGGCAATTGCCACCAAAATTCCTTATTCACGTAGTTTTTATAACGATTCGGTGGGAATTGAATGTAGACATCTGCCATCCAATATCGACCTGGATCGGCATCAGTTGCTACGTCGGGCGAGGCAATCGTTACTATCTCCTGTGTTCCATTTGCCCTAAATATCTCGGTATCAGATGTTTGAGATACGAACCTATAGCGCTCTCTAAATTTTGGGAACTCAAACGCATCGAGCTTTTTATGAGTAATCCATGTAAACATTCCTCTCTTATATTTTTCCGCGAGAGCTTCTAATTCAGTATTGGAATAAGAAAAACTAACAAAGTGAACTTTGTTTCGACCCGATCCGTGCGGATCGCCTACACGGTGCAGCCAATGGCGTAAGGCATCATCCATGTCTGGGTTATCAATAACCTCTTTTGGTAGCCAAAATTGCTTTAGATCTTTTCGCTGATACTGAATTACTGAAAAGATATTGTTCCAAAATCCTATGATTTCATTATTGGAACTTCCAAGAAAAACAGTAAATGCCTCCCATGTTTCTGAATATTCAATGTCCTCAAATTGATCAGGTATAGATGAAAGCTGAATCGGATAAATATATGTTTTGAATCCGTCACTTAATTCCTTTAGTGCGGCAGCCAAACTGGCAAAGTCTGTTAGCTCAAATACTTTTGTTTGTAATTTTTCAATTGCGTGCTGCGCCTGACCAGTCATCAAAATCT
>JAQTQF010000217.1 GCA_028712345.1 Phycisphaerae bacterium
ATTCCAAATACAATACCGAGAATCAGGTTTAAAGCTACGATTTTGGCTTTTTTCGGACTGGTCGCCAATTCCTCAGCTCTGGCAGCTTCAAGAATGCTTATGTTTAAAGCTCCGACATCTTCCGAAACATTAAGTTCCTTTATTCGATTATCAAGTATCTCGCAGAATCGTTTACTTTGTTCAAGTTTCGATTCGAGAATCGCGTATTCAGTCGCTTTGACATTGAGATTTTGTGTTTCGGCAATCTGCTGCTGATAAGCAGCTGTAAGCTCATCCAGTCTTTGTGTTGCGGTCGTATATTCAATCTCAAGCACCGCCAGATAAGACTTCGCAAATTCTTCAGCCTGAGCATCGAGCTGCTCTTCGATCCCCGTCATTTTACTCCTCAGCGCCTTGACTGTCGGGTGATCCTCACTGCATTGAATAAGTGCGTTTTGCAGTTCGGCGTTAATATCTTTCAATTCTGTACGGAGCTGCTTTTCCATATCATTGGCCAACAGAGTCGCTCCGGTATCGGGTTGAGCCATAGCATATTGTTTGATTTGCAAAGGATTATCAGCAAGCATCTTTACCGCCTGAAGATTTGCTTTTGCGTTTATGGCGTCAAGCTCGGCCTGCGAAAGCGAATCGCTCAGATTTTTAAGCCGTTGAAATGTTGCGTTGCCACCGCTCTTGTCATAAGAGATAACACCATATTTGCGTGTAAAATCAAGAAGCTGCTCAAAGTTACCTTCAAGCTCCTTATCTCGCTCAACCTTGTCCTTCTGCAGAATTCTTAATACTTCCGATACCGTATTCTTTTTCTGTCCGGCATTATAGTCTATGTAGGCTTCGACGATTGCGTTTACAATCGCAGCAGCCTCTTCGCTATAGGGCGACCGGCAGTTTACTGCGATAATATCATCCTTTATTCCAATTTTGACATCAATTATTTCATTCAAATATGCCGCCAAATTGTCAATCTCGCCTGTCTGAAACGAAGGCTGGCCCAACCCGATTCGGTACTTTATTCTATCGAGCGGGTTTTGCTGTCTGTTAGTTAGCGTTTTAAGATTCTTTATATCTTTTCTTCCAAGAACTGCTGAAATGATAGTAGCGGATTTCAAAATCTCACCCTGTGTGTAAAGGTAATTCTTGGACTGTGTCATTACTCCTTCATATTCGGTAATAATCTTCGGACCCCTTTGCTCAACAAGAATTCTTGCTGTGCTCGTATATATCGGTACCGCCTTTACAATGTAGAGTATCGCCGCTGCGACAAACAGCATTGTTATGATAAGGATACCCCATTTTCTTCTTTGAATCGTATGAGCAAAAGTTCTGTGCTTGTTCTGATCCTGCTGTTCAGAAGCAGCGCCCTGAGTGTTTTCCGTATTTATATCTTTTTCTGTCATTTTCAATCTCTCTTGCTTAAGAGTTAATGGATTTACTAATTAGTATTTAACGGACTGACATATAAACCAAAATTGATTTTCAGAATTTGATGAACAAGAACATTTCTTTTTGTTCTCGGCGTAACATCTATCGAAATAACATCGCCGGGCTTTATGTTTACCTTGCAGCTGGAGGCCATAAATTTCTTATCGATTCTTACGGTTACAAAAACGACTTCGCCCCTGGCGTTCTGCCTGTAAACCGTTACAAATCTTGGATCGGCAATAAGGTCAACTCCGCCGGCAAAACCTATCGCCTGCATCAGGTTATACTGTACTTCGGGCGGATACGGAAATGCACCAGGAGCTTTGGCGAGACCGATTACCGTAAAGACCGCCGGGTCAAGCTTCTTTACCTCAATAAGATCGCCCTCGACAAGAGAAACATCGGCAAAAGGAATATTCAAGCCCTTAACCGGCAAAACTATCGGCTCCACAACGGATGGCGATTTAACAGCAATGTCACTACTCGGAGGCGGAGTGATGTATTCAATTTTATTTTCATCAACAACCATTTCAATTTCTACCGGCTGAATTTCCTCTGCCGGTTCCAATTTAACCTCAGGCTGGTATGCCGGCTCGACCGGAACAGAACCGAATTTTAGTTCCTGCACTTCAATCTGTGCTTCGTTCTGAACAGGTTCAGGTGTTTCAATATAATTCTTGCCACAGCTTGAGCAGCCTTGATGCGTCTGAAACACAGGCGTCTCAATAAAACTTTCATCAATTTCATTGGCTGCGTTAATAAGTTCGTTATCGGCATCATCAAGCTGAACTGCCGGCGCCGGTGCAATCTCGGATACGGCAGATACAACAGAGCCAAGCTGAGAAGCAAGCTGTTCGATTGCCTGACCTACGATATACCCCTGTTCTGTGCCGATAACATATCCAAGGTCTTTTACATATTCGTCCCGCTGAGACGAATCGCTTATATCTATTGTTTTAGAATACAGTTTTTCGCTTCCGTGCTGAACAACAAGTTCGCCATAAGTATCTCTGCCATCCTGCGGTCGAAAAGCAATATCCACCTGCAGCGTTTGAACTACCGGTTCTGGGGTTCCAATATATTCGACATACTGTTCATCAATTTCAGAGCCAAACTCCGCCATCTGTTTTACTTCACCAGCCGACTTGGATATGTATTGCCGCTGTGGATTTTTAATCGTAATAAGACTTGCCCCGCCTTCGACGATTCCGCCGGCCTTCATCAGGAGATTTACCAAAGACATTTCATTGCTTCTAAGCTGGTAAACGCCTGGTTTCTCAACCGCTCCTACGATGGTTATATTTGTAAAATGATACTCTTTAACGCTGCAGACAACGCTCGGGCGCGTAACAATATACATGGGATAATATAAATTCACAATCTCGTCCTCTATTTGGGCAAGCGTCTTGTTGTCAACATTAAGCTGGCCGACTATCGGCAAAGTAATCGAGCCGTTGTCGCCAACTCTGCAAAGATAGGGTTCTACCTGCAACTGCTGATTCTTATAGCGCGCCGGTGATATTGCCGTCAATATTGTAGGCATCTGAAGCTCGAGAACATCGTCATTACCTACAACATAAACACCGAGATTATTCTTGGCAATTAGAAGCTGGTCGATGTCAACCTGCGGCGTAATCGGCCCGGCCAATTCAAAAGCATCAAGCTGCTGCGAACTCGACATTGTCGATTCTTTGCAACCGACAATAAATACCGCCGTACAGAAAAACAATGCTAACCATATGTAAATAACAAGGTTATGGCTTTTTGGTTTATTGTAAAATCTCACTTTAAAAACCCTCCGAAAAGAAAATGAAATCGGTCTTCAACTGAATTAATGGCCTGTCCAACCCCCAAAACAAACTGCCTCTTGCAACAAAACTCATTTTATAAGCCCTTTTAAATAAAAACTTTACGCCCTGTACATAAAGCCCCAAAAACTTGTTTTTATGGTCTCCTTGATGTCAATTTATATTCTAAAATGGTAAATCTATAGAATGGGAATCTTTCCCCTTTTATCAGCTTTGCCTATATTAACACTAATAGACGAAAAAGTAAAGCAAATTGTGCTGCTATAAGGTGTTATGTAAAAAAAACGGCTAAATCAATACCAAAAATTGATGAATTAT
>JAQTQF010000218.1 GCA_028712345.1 Phycisphaerae bacterium
TTAAATGCGCTATTTTTTGAAAGGAGTTAATTATGTGCGCCAAATGCGGATGCAGTAAAAAGAAAACCGTAAAAAAAGCAGCCAAGAAAAAAGCAGCCAAAGGCAAAAAGAAATAGCCTTTACCGAGAACAGCATCGTGTAAAAAGCAAACGGCCTCCGAATTTCCAGAGGCCGTTTTTATTTGTGGTTTGTTTAGCCGTCGCCGGCACGGCGACGAGGATTAGCCCTCTCATTTTAGTGACGGGATTCAGAGCCTGAAGCGAAAGAGACAGGAGTGTTCATACTCACCCCGTGAGATGCGAAGCTGTCTCATCGCCGTCATTCCCGTGAAACCTTTCCGCCTGTGGCGGAGCGGGAATCCATTCTTTGCTATTTAATCAATTCAACAACCGCATCGCCCGCAATCGTCATCGGTATCGTCATCCCCTCCGGCATCTGCGAATTGGCTTCCATTTTCACCACACCGGAAAAATTCATCTTGATATTGCTCTTGCGGGTAAGACCGGTAGCCTCATCAACTTGGCTTGAAGCATTTATTGTACCTGCCAATTGCATCGACATTTTTTTGTCCGGCCCCATCTCAATCGGCTTTGCGGTATCGCCCATATCGAATTTGGCAACGGCATCGATGTAAGCGATTCCATCTTTTCGGCTCTTGAAAAGATAAGTTGTCTCAATGTCAATCGGCATCATAAGATTCATACTTATCGTGTCGTACCAACTGTCGCCGACTGATACGGGCCCGGCAGGAAACCCCGTCATCATTGTACCGGTCATCTCTTTGATTTGATTTTCATCAAAGAGCTTATCGAAAAATCTGCCCATTTCCTGCGTCTCTGCGCCGCTGCCAACCTTTTCCTTAATTTTTGCAACCATTTCGCCAAGCCCCCGAATATCATAAGTTTCGCCGTTGGGTTTTATCTTCATCTGGAATTTACTGCCGACTATTGCCGAAAATAAATCAGCAACCATCTTTTCCTGAGGTTTGTTGGCATCAGTCGGCTTGGGCTTTGCGGTATCGAATTCCATTGTTCCCATCGGCCCAGCCATCGTCATTTTCATAGACTTGTAAGTCATTGTGGTGTCCATTACACCGTTGGCATCGACGCTTAAACAATCAAGCCCCAAAACCATTTCCTGCACCTGTTTCATTTTTTGTTCCTGGCCGTTGACTGTCTGGGTAATGTTTTGAGTCTGAGTGGTTTTCATTTCGTGAGATTCACCGGCTTTAAGACGCAGTTTCAGGTCAATCTTGCCTGACGATGTATTAGGGTCTTGAGCGAAACATATAGATGAAACAGCCGCGATAATCACTAAAACAGTTAAAGCTTTCCTGACTTTCATTGAAAATTCTCCTAAAAAGTTGTTCTGAATTTTCAGCCTCTTTGGCCTGCCGATATTTTAATATAGGGTTGTCTATGGGTACAGAAAAAGATTTTCGAAACCTCTAAAAATCTCCAAAAACCGTATTTTTGATACTGAAAATGCGTAAAATGTATTACTTTATGGGAAAATAGATATAAAAAGCAAAAAGCACTTGTAATTATGCATTTTAAATGCATAATTAACAAGAAAGCAAATGGCTTAAAAAAAGGGCTTAAAAATGTATATACACAGACAGTTGGAACCGACCTTAGAAAAAGCCATCAGCCAATTTCCTTCTATCATTCTAACAGGGCCGAGGCAGTCCGGCAAAACTACTCTTCTGAAAAAACTTTTTGCCAATACGCATAAATACATTTCGCTTGAAGTGCCGGATGTGCGGTCAGTTGCCGTTTCAGATCCGCGAGGTTTTTTGTCTTATTATAAGCCGCCTGTAATTTTCGACGAGGTTCAATATGCCCCGGAACTGTTGCCGTACATCAAAGAATATATCGATGAGAACCGCTTGCTTAAAGGACAGTTTATTCTATCCGGCTCACAAAATTTATTGCTGTCACAGCATATATCGGAAACGCTTCCCGGACGAGTAGCCGTTTTTTGCCTCCTGCCCTTGTCGTTTAGGGAAATTACCGGCAGGGTTGATTCCGCAATGCCCTGGGAGAACGAAAAGTTTGTGCCGGGCAAGAATACAATCGCCGATGAATTTCTATGGCGATATCTGATGAGAGGCGGATATCCTGAGTTAAATGCCGAACCAAATAGAGATGAGAAACTGTGGCATGCCGGTTATATACACTCGTATCTCGAAAGAGACCTTAGAACTTTACGGCAAATCGGCGACTTGACGCAATTTCAAGTTTTTATCAGGACAATAGCCGCTCGCAACGGCCAGTTATTTAATATGACGGAAGTATCCAGAGAACTTGGACTGGCAGTAAATACCGTTAAGGCATGGTTATCGGTTCTTGAGGCAAGTTATCAAATAATAATTTTGAGGCCTTATTATAAAAATGCGGGAAAGCGTTTAGTTAAAACGCCGAAAATTTATTTAATGGATACCGGTACGCTCTGCTATTTGACCGGAATCCGAACAAGAGAACTTATAACGGTCGGTCCGTTCGGAGGCAGTTTATTTGAAGCGGCGGTTTTGCTGGAAATTATAAAATATTATAGAAATCAGGGAATGGAACCCAATACTTATTTTTGGCGAACATCTTCAGGCAATGAAGTTGATATTGTTATTGAAGCAAATGGCAAATGTATTCCGATAGAGATAAAGTTGTCCTCCACGCCAAAGCAAAAAATGATAAGCGGCATAGATACTTTCCGCAAAGATTTTCCAGATGCAAATCAGGGCTATCTGATACATTCCGGCGATGTTATATTGCCATTAGGAATTAATACCATTGCGCTGCCATTTCGTCTTATGTGATAAACCGGCCTTTATTATAAATCTCTATGGCTGATTTCAGCGTATAGCGTGTAGCGTATAGTAATCCGCGGTTAAACTTTTTCAATCTGCCGTATGAGTACACATTTTGAGGGTTTTTCTTGTTTGCCACCGCACAAAATGCGGTGCACCGCAGAGAAGATAAATACCTGCGGGCAGCAGTATAAGTATAATCGGCACATAAATGTGTATCCCCCACGCGGTTAATTTTACCTGCCCCTGAGAAATTTGATATGACAAAATAGTATTTATCAGCATACTCAGACTAACGACAATTTTATAAAAACAATACATACCTGCAACAACGGAAATCAGCCGAAACGAAAAACCTATCCATTCAACCTGTAATTGAGGACAGGCGACTTCTTCATCGCCGACAATCTTAGCAGCGATTTTGTTGCGCCTCCAGAGAACCTGCAATATAACCAGGATAAGCGCCAACTGAATAATCACGAAAACAGCTAACATCCCGATAACTCCTGCTGAGCCATCATAAGATGGCTTGTGATACATCAGCATAATTGGTATTTGTATAACCTGAATACACATCAATATCAGCCAATATATCGCTGTTATCGAAATCAGAACTTTAGCAAGTGAGCGTGTTTTATTCATTTTTTGTTCCTTGTGATTTTGAAGCCGTAAATAACATCTTCATCTGCCATTTAACAAAACCAGGCGCCCCTGCAATCAAATATAACACCAGAATG
>JAQTQF010000219.1 GCA_028712345.1 Phycisphaerae bacterium
TAGGGTTTCCATAGGGCAGTCTGTATGCGTGAATAATTTGAATTGCTCGGCGGCCTGGCCGATAAACATCTCGATACCGCTTACGGTCTTTGCTCCCGCCTGCTTTGCTTGTTTCAGCAGCAGTGTTTCGGCCGGATTATAAATCGTATCGAATACGACCATCGAGGATTTTAAACACTCGGCAGGGACGGGGCTGGCATCGGTTTTCGGATGCATTCCAACGCTTGTGCAATTGATAATGATTTCAGTGTCTAAAGTTTTAACATTGTCAAGTCCTGCACCGTGACAGCCAAATTCGAGGGCTAAATTGTGTGCCTTTTCCACTGTGCGGTTATAAATCGTAACCTTTGCGCCGACATCGGCAAGACCTGCTATGATAGCTCTTGCCGCTCCGCCTGCGCCGATGACCGCAACAGTTTTATTGTGAAGTTGTTTTCTTGTTACGCCCATAGCATCACTCAAGGCATCCATCGCACCGGCGTAATCGGTGTTAAATGTGCTGATTCTTTCGTTTAATCCGATTGTCATAGTGTTGACTGCGCCTATTTTTACCGCCAGCGGTTCGATATATTCGCCTTTTTCCCTGGCATATTCGAGAGCATTTGTTTTATGCGGAATTGTTACGCTGAAACCTTTAAAGTCAAGCCATGCTCTTGAGGTGATATTATTCACAAAATTGTTAAATTGGCTCAATCCGCCTGAAACTGAAAGGGGCAGATAAACCCTGTTCATTTTTTTTGCCGCAAAGCAGGCATTATGAACTGCGGGACTTATCGAGTGAGCTACCGGCTCGGCTATAACACCGAAAAGTTCGGTTTTGCTGTTTATAGAGTCGTATCGGTACAGTTTTTTCATTTTTTCTATCGTCATCTGCCCCGGTGCGGTGGCAGAGTCCTCTTCGATGCTTGCAAAATTCAGAAACTCGCCGAGTTTTTTTGCGATTATCCTGCTGATAATCCCTGCCGGTCCCATACAAATCGCGACAGTCTTATCGCCGTATTTTTTAATTATGTCAAAGGCTTCAAAGCAGTCGTTTATGTGGTTTGCCTGATATGCGGTTTTGGCAATCGCATCCGGACGGATGGTAAAAATCTGCTCGTATATCTGATTGAGGTTTTCAAATTTATTTTTGAAATTATGAACGGAAAGAATGAGCTTTGTGCCGTGATTATCCGACAAAGCCTTTTTTATTGAATTGCTGAAATTTGATATTTTGAAATTCGCATATTCACAATCGATAAAATCTGCGCCGAGTTTTACCGCTTCGGTTAGAATCGTTGCGCGAGCCGAAGGGGTCAAATTATTCTGTCCGCCTTCTGCGCCGTCTCTGCAGGTAATGATTATCGGCAGGTGAGTTTCCTGTGCAAATCTGACCAGTTCTTTGAGCTTATCGGCGTTTATCCCCTCGATGTAATCTGTCCGAAGTTCAAGACAGTCGGCACCTTTGGTTGCAGCAACAGTTATCTGCTCTTTGCAGTTTTCTATATCTTTCCTTGATATTGGAACCGTGATATATGTCATCTTTAATCTTTTTTTCTCTGTGTTCTTTGTGGTTGATTTAGTCAAGCTGCTGATTGATTCTGTCGAGTACGATATTTATCGCCATAAGATATACTTTTGCCGCCGCTTCGAGCATATCGATTGAGCAGGCCTTTGCTCTTACCTGTCTGTTGTGATATTCAACGGTTATACTTGCCTGTCCGAGCGAATTCAATCCGCTGCTTATTATGTTATAGTCGAAATGCTTCAGGAATATTCTTATTCCGGTGGCCTCTCCGATGGCCGAGTATATCGCGTCGGCAGAGCTGTAACCGCCGGCCTGTGATGTGATTTGCCGGTCGTCCGGGGAATTAAGGACTACTGTTGCGGTTGGCAGAACATTCGGGCCGATGGTTGTCTTGAGAGAAACCAAATCCCATTCGATTTGGGGTGTTAGAAGAATTTCCTCAGCGATTGCTTCTATCTCCTGGACGAATATATTGCCCCTAAGTTCGAATAAATCGTAAAGTCGTTCATAAGCTTGGTCGAATTTTTCCGGGTCAAGCTCTTTGCCCATCGCTGCAATCTGCGCGTGTACAGTTTCCCTGCTTGGCGGGGTATTAGTACTGAATACCGGTTCATCTAAATTTCGTAACACCATCTTTAAAATATCTCTCCAGATTCGATATCCTGGATGATACACTATCAGATAATTTTTGTAAATACGACAAAAAACTCTGGTTTTTTAGGGTATTTAAATTTCTTGCCCAAATATTAAATTGGGCGTAAAATCACATCTTGAAAGGCTTTTATTCGATGCAGACTATAGAAAATAGCGGGAAAATTGATGCCCTTGTCAAGGGCTGTTGTTTGACAATAGGCAATTTTGACGGTTTCCATCAGGGTCATAAGAAGATAATCGCTTCTGCCCGTCGGGCCGCTGAAAACCTCGGCAATTGCTCCGTAGCGGCTATGACATTTGACCCGCATCCGGTTGCTATTCTGCACCCGGAAAGGACATTGCAGGTTCTTACGCCGCTGCCATTGAAAAAGGCTCTTCTCGCCTCGGCAGGGGTTGATTACCTGATTGTGGTAAAGGACAGCTATAAGCTTTTGACTCTTTCGCCGAACGATTTTATTGAAGAATTTTTGGTCAAATCCATTGCTCCAAAGGCTCTGATTGAAGGCGACGATTTTCATTTCGGTTACGGCAGAAGCGGCAACGCTCAAATGCTTTGCCGATTAGGAAAACAGAAGGGCTTTGAAGTTTTTATCGTCGATGACGAGGAAATGAATCTCGATGACAGCTTTGTGAGGATTTCGAGCACACTTATTCGCCATCTGCTCCACAATAGCGGAGTGGCCGATGCTGCAAGGGCAATTGGCAGGCCTTATAGACTGATGGGAAAAGTCGTAAAGGGCAGGGGTAAGGGTTTACAGCTCGGCTTTCCAACGGCAAATATCGAGCCGCACGACCAGATAATACCGGCCGAGGGCGTTTATGCCGGTTTCGTTTCAGTTGCTGAGAATGTTGAAGAGATTTGTACTATGAATCAGAAAATTCCCGCTGTCTTCAGTCTCGGCAGAGCCAAGACATTTATTTCAAACCATCCGCTGCTGATAGAGGCGCATATACTCGATGAGAAAATTAACGGTTTGTACGACAAATTCCTGACGATGGATTTTATTGACTTTGTTAGGCATCAGAGGCGGTTTGAGACGGAAGAAAAACTGAAAGAGCAAATTAAAAAAGATTGTGAAAGAGCAAAGTCAATTTTAATGGCCTGACAGAGCCCGGAGCGAAAGCGACGGGTGAAATTCTCCCTGCGATGTCGTTTGGGCTCTGATGAATTGTTAAGTATTAATTTTATTTGAAGGAATGTAATGACAACAACTGATGATTTTAAAAAAGCGATTGAACTTATAAATAAATCCCAGAGCTGGATAGTTACATCTCACACTCGGCCGGACGGGGATGCGGTCGGCTGTATGAAGGGTTTGTGCGAAATTGCCGCCCAGCTCGGCAAAAAGGCAAGTCCGCTTCTTCTCTCACCGCC